>JAIPDZ010000035.1 GCA_021737425.1 Deltaproteobacteria bacterium | reverse complement strand
CCCGGGCGCTCATCGAGAGTATCGGGCTGGAAGGTGAGCGGGTGGGGATGGTCATGGAATCTAAGGACGACCCCAAGCCCCTGGCCATCCTGGCCCGGGGGATAAGGGAACGGGTTTTTCCGCTGACACCGTCCCCGGTCCTGCAAGGGCCCACCCGATCAACGGAACCGGCCCCGAGAGAGGAGAAACGTGTATGATTACGGCTGAGCAGAAGCCCATGGAAGAGATCCGGCGGATGATTGCGCCTTACCCACGGATTCTGGTCCTGGGGTGCGGCTCGTGTGTGGCCGAGTGTGCCGCAGGTGGAGAAAAAGAGACCGCCACCCTGGCCTCGGCCCTGCGGATGGCTGCACGCATGGAGGACAAAGATGTGCAGATTGATGAGAAGACCATTGACCGACAGTGCGTCACAGAATTCGTGATCCGGTTGGACGATATCATGGATCAGTATGATGCGGTCCTTTCTCTGGGCTGCGGGGCCGGGGTCCAGGCCGTGGCCGACATGTACCCGGAGGTGCCCATCATTCCCGGTCTCAATACCGAATTTTTGGGAGAAACCAAAGAACAGGGGTACTGGGCAGAGACCTGCGTGGGGTGCGGGGACTGCATGTTGTACCATTTCGGGGGGATTTGTCCCCTGACCCGCTGTGCCAAACAGATCCTCAACGGCCCCTGCGGGGGCTCGGTGGACGGTCGCTGTGAAGTGAATCCGGATACCCCTTGCGCCTGGCAGATGATTATCGACCGCCTGACCGCATTCCAGGCCTTGGACCGGCTGGAGGCCATCTACCCGCCCAAGGACTGGTCCAAAAAACAGGGCCGGGGACCCAGGGAGATCATCAGAGAAGATCAGCAAAGGGGAAACCCATGAGCCGGTTGAAATCCATATTGGATCAGGGTCAATTTGCGGTAACCGCCGAGTGTGGTCCGCCCAAAGGGGCTGACCCGGATCAGATACGCAAAAAGGGGGAGATGTTGCGCAACCAGGTGGATGCGGTCAACGTCACCGATAACCAGACCGCCATCGTCCGGATGAGCAGCCTGGCGGCCTGTACCCTGTTACGGCAATCCGGCCTGGACCCGGTGTTGCAGATGGTGGTCCGGGATCGCAACCGCATCGCCCTTCAGTCCGACGTGCTGGGGGCGTCTGCAATAGGCATCCGGAACCTGTTGTGTCTGTCCGGAGATCACCAGAGCTTCGGGAATCAGGCCCAGGGTCTGGGCGTCTTTGATCTGGATTCCATTCAGTTTTTAAAGACCGTCAAGACCATGCGAGATGAGGGGACCCTGCTGGGGGGCGACCCCTTGAGCGTTTCCCCGGATCTGTTTGTGGGGGCCGCGGCCAATCCCTTTGCCGATCCTCTGGAATTCAGGATCACCCGGCTGGGCAAGAAGATTCGAGCCGGGGCCGATTTTATTCAGACCCAGTGTATCTATAACGTTAAGCGCTTCGCGTCCTGGCTTTCCATGGCTGCGGATCAGGGGCTCACCGAACAGGTGTATATCCTGGGCGGGGTTACGCCCCTCAAGTCTCCGGGCATGGCCCGGTATATGAACACCAAGGTAGCGGGCATGGATATCCCGGAGGGGGTCATCAGACGGATGGAGGGGGTGCCCGAGGAAAAGCAGCGGGAGGAGGGGATCCGGATCTGTGTGGAGACCATCTCAAGGCTCCAGGAGATGCCCGGGGTCAAGGGGGTGCACATTATGGCCATTGAATGGGAAGAGGTGGTGGCCGAAATCGTGGAACGGGCCGGTCTTTTGCCCAGACCCGGTATCTCATAGGGAGCAGGAAGTCTCATGCCGTCCAAGTATGTCATACCCACCCGAACCGTTGCGCACCGCTTTAGGCCCATTACCCGGTCGGGCATCGTGGCCTGGGAAGAGGGCTGCCTCAAATGTGCGGTCTGTGTGAAGACCCAGTGCGTCTACGGGGTATACGACCACCGGGGCCTGGATCCCCGCCAGATGGTGGACGCCATCGATAATGAGTGCATGAACTGCCTGAGGTGTGTTCAGGGCTGCCCCGGGGAATTGATCCACAAGACCGTAAACCCGGAATACCAGAGCCTGGGAGACGTCCACTGGACCCCGGAAGTTATTTCCAAGCTGTGGGCCCAGGCCCAGACCGGGAAGATTCCCGTATCCGGGGCGGGCTATCCCGGGCCTTTCACCGGTCCGGGGTTTGACGCCATGTGGACGGATATGTCCGAGATTGTCCGGCCCACCCGGGACGGCATCCACGGTCGCGAGTATATCAGCACGGGCATTGATGTGGGCAGAACGCCCGAAAGGCTGTTGTTTGACGGGACCGGGACCCCCCAACCCAATGAGGCCCGGTTTCTGAATATCCCGCTCCCCATTTTGCTCCAGGTGCCGGCGTTCGGCGCGGTCAGTGAAAAGACCATTAGGGGATGGGCCGCGGCCGCCAGGAGACTGGGGACCCTGATCACCGCTCCCTGGGGCATGCTCGACGCCATACCCGAAGACCTGTACCCCTGGGTGGTTCCGGCGGTATCTGAAGACGCCGGGCAGGAAGCGGTCATGGCCCAAGGGGTCCGAATGGTGGAGATCCCCTGGACCGAGGCCGGGCGTAAGACCATGGAAAGGGTCAAAAATGCCTCTTCGGAGGTCCTTATTTCGGTCAGGCTCCCCCTGGAGGCGGGAGTGGAAGAGACGGCCCTTTCCCTGGTACGGGAGGGGGCCAGCATCCTCCATCTCATGGCAGACGCACAAGGGGCTTACCTGGATGGCACGGGCCGATATCTCAAGGAGGGGATTCAGACCGTGCATCTCAACCTGGTGGAGGCCGGCCTGCGGGATCAGATGACCCTGCTGGCCAGCGGGGGGATTGCCATGGCAGAGCACGTGCCCAAGTCCATTATCTGCGGAGCGGACGGGGTGGTCGTGGATTTCCCCCTTCTCATCGCCCTGGAATGCAGGATGTGCCGGCGGTGCACCAGAGATCTGGCCTGCCCGGTGGAGATCCCTGAGACCCCCGGGTCGTGGGTGGCCTCCCGGGTGATCAACCTGGTGGGGGCGTGGCATAACCAGCTTCTCGAGGTCATGGGCGCCATGGGCATTCGGGATGCCCGCAGGCTCCGGGGGGAGACCGGCCGGGCCATGTTTTTTGAGGCCTTGGATGAGGAGATCTTCGGTTCCATGAACCGGGTGGAGAATGGGTGTGAGCTTGAGTAGGGATTCCAAATATAAACTTCCGGAAGGGGTCAGGACCCCCTCGCGGTTTCGAAACGCCATTGGAAAATACCGGCTTCACAGGAGCGGGGAGTGCATCGGTTGCGGAAAATGTGCGGCCGTATGCCCGTACGGCGTTCATGTGATCAGGCGGGGCCGGGTCAGGGTGGAAAACGCCTACCGGTGTGTGGGTCCGGATTGTCCCCATCCCTGCTATGAGGTCTGTCCGGTCCAGGCCCTGACCCTGAGGCCCAATCCGGATTTTGAGGGGTTGGGTGATTTCAGATGGCCCCCGGAGCTTCTCGCCAGCACCTGGCATATGGCCGAATTCAGCCATATGCCCCCCAAGGGACTCAATTACAAAACCGGAAACTCGGACGGGGGGTTTGATAAATTGCGGCTCAAGTTTCCAGTTCCCGCTCCCGGATCCCCTGATGCCCCGAAGACGGACGAGGATATGGATGTGGGGGTGGAACTGAACCGGAGGGGGGATCATGCCCACCGGGTCCGGATCGAGGTCCCTTTTTACGGGGGGGGCATGTCTTACGGGTCGGTCAGCATCACCACCATGCTGAGCCGGATCCGGGCTGCGGCGGCCCTGGGGACCTTTTGTTGTACGGGTGAGGGCGGCTATCCGGATGAGCTCAAGCCCTATGACGATCACGTGATCACGCAGGTGGCCACCGGCCTATTCGGGGTGAGGGAAGAGACCATTCAGAGGGTGAAGATCGTGGAGTTCAAGTATGCCCAGGGCGCCAAGCCGGGCTTGGGCGGCCACCTTCTGGGGGAGAAGGTTACGCCCGGAGTGGCCCGGATGCGGGAGGCGGTGGTGGGGTACCCGCTTTTTTCCCCCTTTCCCTTTCACAGCGTGTATTCAGTGGAGGATCACAAGAAGCACGTGGACTGGATCAAGGCCATCAATCCGGAGGCCCTGGTCTCGGTGAAGGTATCCACCCCCACGGATGTGGATATGGTGGCCGTGGGAAGCTATTATGCCGGGGCCCATATTATCCATCTGGATGGAAGTTACGGCGGCACCGGTGCGGCCCCGGACATTGCCAAGAAAAACATTGCCATGCCCATCGAATACGCAGTCCCCAAGGTGCATGGGTTTTTGACCGAAGAGGGGGTCAGGGACCAGATTACGGTCATTGCCAGCGGCGGGATTCGGACCCCCCACGATGTGGCCAAGATTATCGCCCTGGGTGCGGACGGGGTCTGTACGGGCACCGCAGATCTGGTGGCCCTGGAGTGTATCCGGTGCCATAACTGCGAGAGCGGCCGGGGATGTGCCCGGGGGATCGCCACCACGGATCCGGAGCTGATGGGGTTGATGGACCTGGACTGGGGGACCCAGCGGATTATCAATATGTTTCTGGCCTGGCGCAGGGAACTCATCCGGATCTTGCGGCGGCTGGGCATGAAGACCCTCAAGGAACTGGTGGGCCGGACCGATTGTCTGGTGCATCTGGATTATCTGGAATCGCGATGAAGCAATACACACATATAGATGACATTATCACCTCCAGGGCCCCTCTGGTACAGGGACTGCCCAAGACCGTGTATCCGGGGGTGGAGGCCGAAGGCGGGTGCGGGGTCACCGGATTCGCCTGCAGCATTCCGGTGCGGGGAAAACATATCTTTGAGCCCTCCCGGCAGATGCACAACCGGGGAAACGGCCGCGGGGGCGGGATTGCGGCCATGGGATTTGATCCCCACATGCTGGGCGTTTCCGAAGCCATCCTGGAAGACGACTACATCCTCCAGATCGCCGCATTGGAGGAAGGGGTGATGGATGACCTGGAAGCCCGTTTTATTGATCCCTTTCTGAGCGTGGATTTTTCAGAGCGGATTCCCCATGTGGAGGATCACCGGGATATTGAGGGATTGGAGGTCCGGCCCCCGGAGGTCTTCCGCTATTTTATCCGGGTGAAGCCCGAGGCCCTCCAGGAGTTCGTCTCCCAAAACCACCTGGAGGGGTTGAGCCCCCGGCAGGCCGAGGACGAATTCATCTATCAGAACAGCTTCCGCATCAACCGGACCTATTATGACGCCACCGGGAGCCAGAAGGCCTTTGTGCTCTCCCACGGCCGCAATTTCTTTATCCTCAAGATCGTGGGGTATGCAGAACAGGTGGTCCAGTACTATAAGCTGGATAACTTCAAGGCCCATATCTGGATCGCCCATCAGCGGTATCCCACCAAGGGAAGGGTGTGGCACCCGGCCGGGGCCCACCCCTTTGTGGGCCTCAACGAGGCCCTGGTCCACAACGGGGATTTTGCCAATTACCATGCGGTGGCCGAATATCTGAGGCAGAAGAACCTGTATCCGCTTTTCCTGACCGATACAGAGGTCTCGGCCCTGCTGTTCGATCTGTACAGCCGCACCTACGGATACCCTCTGGAGTGTGTCATCGAGGCCCTGGCCCCCACCATGGAGCGGGATTTTGATCAATTGCCCGAAGCCAAACAGGGCCTGTACCGGGCCATTCAGGCCACCCATATCCATGGCTCGCCGGACGGACCGTGGTTTTTTATCATCGCCCGCAACGACACCCAAAACAGGCGGCTCCAGCTCATCGGGATCACCGATACCGCCATGCTGAGGCCCCAGGTCTTTGCGCTTCATGAGGGTCAGGTGCAGGTGGGGCTCATATGTTCTGAAAAACAGGCCATTGACGCCACCCTCAAGAGCCTGGCCGCAGAGGATCCCCGGGTAGGGGATGTGGCGGATCGATATTGGAACGCCCGGGGCGGCAGCCATACGGACGGGGGCGCCTTTATCTTCAACCTGGAAGAATCAGGGGCAGGGCCGCTGGAGCGCACGCTCACCTGCACGGACAAATTCGGCCGTGAAATCACTGGGCCCGCGGACCAGATTCCTTATCTGCCGGGACGGGTCTATTATCTCGTGGACAGCGAAGAGAAGGACCGCTTTGACATATCCGAGTTCTTTCATCTCCAGCGACCGGATCTGCTCCATGACTATGTGAAGGCGGGGATCCGGGCCTGGGACTATGCCGATCTCATGGACTGTTTCAAGGAGATCCGGGGATGGGCCTCCAAGGGGGACGCCCATTTTGAGGTGGCCCTTTCCGCCCTGACCCTCCTTCTGGACCGGCGGTATCCCACCTATGACAAGCGGCGGCGTTCCATCCTTCAGATGCTCAACCATACCCTGGAGGTCATCTTGCGTCACTTTCCCTCCCTGTCCCGGGAGGACGTCAAGTCCACCTACCGACTGGTGGACTGGGAGACCCGCCAGTTTTTCCGGGGACCGACCCATGATGAGAAGGTGCTGATCATTGATGCGGCCCTGTTCCCGCCGGAAGGGGATCACTGTGACAGCCGTCTGTTGGCCGAGGCCTTTCATCGGGGATGGCGCCGGTTTATCGTGTTCGGGCTCAAGGGACAGCGGTTTCACGGGTGCGGCCTGGGGCCGGATTCAGGCGGGGTGCGCATCGATATCTACGGCAGTTCAGGCGATTACCTGGGATCGGGCATGGACGGGCTCTCCATCCATGTGCATGGAGACGCCCAGGACCAGCTGGGACAGATCATGAAATCGGGCAGGATGGTGGTGTACGGGGATGTGGGCCAGACCTTCCTGTACGGGGCCAAGGGGGGCGAGGTCTATGTCATGGGAAATGCGGCCGGGAGGCCGTTGATCAATGCGGTGGGCCGGCCCCGGGTGGTCATCAACGGTACCTGCTTGGACTATCTCGGAGAGTCGTTTATGGCCGGGGATCCTTACGCAGGAGGTGGATTTGTGATCCTCAACGGGATCGGTTTCAATGATCAGGGCGGTGTGGAGCCGCTCCCCGCCCCTTACCCGGGGTCCAACCTGTTCTCCCTGGCCTCTGGAGGGGCCGTTTATGTACGGGATCCCCATAAGACCATTGATGAACAGCAACTCAACGGCGGTGAAATCGTGCCCATGGAAGAAAGGGACTGGAATCTGATTCTGCCCTATCTCAGGGAAAATGAGCGATTATTTGAGATCCGTGTGGAAACCGATCTGTTGCAGGTGAACGGCGAGCCCCGTTCCCCCCTGACCATCTATCGAAAGGTAAGGCCCGGGCAGGCCCAGGCAGAGGAAATGGAGAAGGACGGGCTCACAGAGTGGACTGAAGGATAAAGAGGATATCCATGAAAAAGATTGAAGCCATTATTAAACCGTTTAAATTGGATGATGTGAAGGAAGCCGTGCTCAAGCTGGGGGTCAGCGGGATCACCATTACGGAAGTAAAGGGGTTCGGAAGACAAAAAGGGCATAAGGAAATCTACCGGGGAGCCGAATATGTGGTGGATTTTCTGCCCAAGATCCGCATCGAAGTGGTGGTCAATACGGACATGGTGGCCAGGGTGGTGGAGGTCATCAAGGAGACCGCCCATACGGGAGAGATCGGTGACGGAAAGATTTTTGTCATGCCCGTGGAAAAGGCGGTTCGGATCCGGACCGGCGAAGAGAACAGGGATGCCATTTAAAGGGTCTCGGCCGCAACCCCATGTCACCCGGGGCCGGGGTTGCGCTTGGGGCCGGTGGCCCTGACCTGGGGTGCTGGGAGTATCCGGGGAAGCCGTTGACGGGTAGAGGGTGTTTTCCGAGTTCAGGCACATAGAGTGATGCATCCCCGCAGTCCACAGGACATGGTGAGGACCTTTCTCTCTGCCAGGGAATCCATGGCCCAAGAGGGCGTAAAGGACCCTTTGGGAGCGGGGGTGGCTCGCGAATATACGGATCTTATGGATCGTTTCGTGCGCACCCTTTTTTTTGCGGCCGGTTTCGGCGGCCACGGAGAACACGATGACTTGGTGGTCATGGCCCTGGGCGGATATGGACGGCGTGAACTCTGCCTTTGTTCGGACGTGGATCTCATGGTGATTCACCGGGAGAAACTGTCGGGTGAGGTCAAGGAGATGGTGGCCCGGGCCATTTATCCCCTCTGGGACGCCCGGCTGGATGTGGGCCAGTCCATTCTGACCTATCGGGAATGTATCCGCCTGGCCATGAACGATTTCAGGGTGTTTACCTCCCTCATCGACAGCCGCTTTCTCTTGGGCAATCGTTCCTTTTATCATCTGTTTCAAGATGCATTCTGGTCTCGGATCGACCGGGAACGATCGGCGCTGCTCTCCAAGTTCCTGGTCTCCAGGGCGGAGCGGGCCCGGAAATATGACGGTGAAGGGTATTTTGTGGAACCGGATCTCAAAGAAGGCCTGGGGGGACTGCGCGATCTGCATCTCATGGAGTGGATGGCCAGGACCTATTTCGGATGTGCCCATCTGAGCGATATGAAACGCTTCAGGGTGTTCGGCCATTTTGAATTGGACAACCTGACGGCCTCCCGTGGATTTCTCTTAGATGTCAGGAACCATCTCCATGATCTGGCGGGACGGAAGGAGGATCGTCTGCTCCTCTCCTACCAGGACCGGATTTCCCAGATCCTGGGGTACGATTCCGGTACCGGTGCCTCGGGTCCTGAACGGCTCATGCAGGAGGTGTACGTGCACCTGAACCGTATCCGGTACCGCTACGACGAATTTCAGGTCAAGGTCCTGGACATGACGGACCCCTCGCCCAAGGCCTCCTATCCCGAAGACCTCCCCGGCGAATTCAAGGTGGTAAAGGGAAATATCGTCCTGAGGGAAGGGTCGGTGCTGGAAGTGGACCCGGTGATCATTTTAAAGGCCCTGGCAGAGGCCAACCAGCGGGGCCTTTTCTTGGGATCCGGGTTTATCTGGGAGGCCAAGGAGGTGATTGCCCACAAAGGGAAGTCCCTTGCGGATTCGGTCCGGGCGCGGGACCTGTTTTTGGATATCCTCCTGAATCCGGTCAACCCCAAAATTGTCCGTTTGCTCCTGGAAATGGGGTTGGTGACCCTTTTTATCCCTGAGTTTGGGAAAATCCGCAATCTGGTCCAGTTCGGATTTTATCATGTCATGACCGTGGACCTTCACTCCCTCAGGACCCTGGAGGTGCTCCATGGAATCTCAATGGGGGAGTATGATCAGCGATGGCCCCTCCTCAGAAAGGTGTTGGAGGAGGTCCGTCATCCCCGGCGGCTCTTTCTGGCCGCCCTGCTTCACGATGTAGGGAAAGGAGAGGGCGGGGATCATGCCCTGAGGGGGAGTGATTTGGTCAAAGGGATTCTCCCCAGGTTGGGCATGGGGGAAGCGGCCGTGAGGGTCATCTCCTTTTTGGTCCGCCACCATCTCCTTTTGGTCAATATGTCCCAGCGCAGGGATCTGAGTGATGAAAAGACCTCGGTGCAGGTGGCCCAGATCATCCAGGACCAGGAGGCGTTGAAGATGCTCTTCCTTTTGACCGTTGCCGACAGCTTTGCCACCGGTCCCATGGCCCGGAGCGACTGGAAGATCATGCTCCTGACCGAGTTGTTTATGAAGGTGAGACGGATCCTGGAAAGGGGGCTTCTGGCCTCTCCGGATGCCACCCATAAAATTGAGGCCAAGAAACGCGCCATATCGACGTCCCTGACCCTGGACTTTTCCTCCCAGGAGGTCCAACAGCTCATGGACCAGGTCTCGGCGAGGTATTTCCTGACCACCCCTGTGGAGGACGGTATCCGGCATTTTCGCATGGCATTGAGCACCGTGTTAGCGAAGAATGGCGAGAAACACGCCTGGATGTTGCGGCAATTGAAGGATGCGCCGGTGACCCGGGTCCTGCAGTGCACCTATGATCAGCCCGGACTGTTCAGCCGCATGGTAGGGGTCTTTACCCTGCACAACATCAAGATCCTGTCCGCCAATATTTTTACCTTGAAAAACGGGTTGGCATTTGACATCTACGAGGTCACCAATCCCGTGGATCCCTACCGGGAGACCGAGCGATGGGACCAGACCCTGAAGGACGTTCACCTGGCCCTGAACGACCAGCTGCACCTGGATGATCTGATTCGGGAAAAGGAGCAGACCCCCTATGCCAGGACCTACCGCCCCCCGGTACACAAACGGGTACGGATAGACAACGAGGTCTCTGATTTTTTCACGGTCATAGAGGTGAGTTTCCCTGCCAGGGTGGGCCTGGTCTATGCCATGGCCAAGCAGATGTTCATGTGGGGATTGAATATCCGGTTTGCCAAGCTCAACAGCGATGAGGAGCGGGTGACCGGGGTATTCTACGTGCGGGATTTACAGGGACAGAAGATCTTTGAGGAAGACCGGATCAGGGATATCAGGGAGGAGATGATGCGGGTGGGAAACGGGATTGCTGATGGATGATTGTTGATTTTGGGATTGCATCTTGCACTGCATATGAGGAAAGTAACATCTCAATAATCAGGGGCAAACCTCCTGGATTCCGGCGAAGGCCGGAATCCGGTACCGTTCCAGAGGAAGCGGTCCCCCCGATTTATTGAGAAGATACTGAGGAAACTGCATTGATTGCCATTGTGGATTACAAGGCCGGGAACCTGCGGAGTGTGGCGCGCGTCTTGGAAAAGCTGGACGTGCCTTGCCGGATTACCCACGATCCGGGAGAGATCCTGGGCGCCGAGCGGGTCATTTTTCCCGGGGTGGGGGCGGCGGGCCAGGCCATGGCCGATTTGACACACCTCGGTCTGGATCGGGTGTTGGGCCGGGTCTTTGAAAAGGGGACCCCCTTTTTGGGGATCTGTCTCGGGGCCCAGATTATCCTGGATAGAAGCGAGGAAGACGGCGCAAAGGGTTTGGGCCTCATCTCGGGGGAGGTCAAGCGGTTTCCGACCCGGCTCTTTTCAGGTACGGAGCGACTCAAGATCCCCCATATGGGATGGAACCGGGTGGATGTCATGAGAAGACACCCGGTCCTGGAAGGGATCGAGTCTGAGGATGAATTCTACTTTGTCCATGCCTATTATCCCATGCCCGCATCCCGGTCCCGGATCATCGGGGTCACGGAATACGGGATGGGATTTCCTTCGGTGATCGGGCAGGCCAATCTCATCGCCATGCAGTTTCATCCGGAAAAAAGCGGGAACCCGGGGCTGCACCTCATTCACAATTTCTGCAGGTGGGACGGTCAGGATGTTGAGTAAGCGAATCATTCCCTGCCTGGACGTGAGGGCGGGAAAGACCACCAAAGGGATCCGGTTCAAAGAGAATGTGGACATCGGCGATCCCGTGGCCATGGCCCGGCACTATTACGAACAAGGCGCGGACGAGATTGTGTTCTACGACATCACCGCTTCCAATGAAAAGCGGGACATCATGATTGACGTGGTGGATCGGGTGGCCCGGGAGATATTTATCCCCTTTTCCGTGGGGGGCGGGCTCAGGAACCTGGAGGATATGCGGAAGGTCCTGCTGGCCGGGGCTGAAAAGGTGAGCGTCAACAGTGCGGCCGTGCGCAATCCGGAATTGATCCGGGAGGGCGCAAAGGCCTTTGGAAGCCAGTGTGTGGTCCTGGGCATGGACGTCAAGAAGGTGGCCCCTGGTGCGGCCACTCCCTCAGGGTATGAAATGGTCATCGACGGGGGAAGGACCTACACCGGACTGGACGCGCTTTTATGGGCCCAAAAGGCGGAAGCCTTGGGCGCCGGGGAGATATGCCTGAATGCCATTGATACGGACGGCACCCAGGCCGGATATGAATTGACCCTGACCGCCCTTATTTCGGAGAATGTGAACATTCCGGTGATCGCCTCGGGCGGGGCCGGTCACATTGATCATATCCATGAGGTGCTCACCAGGGGCAAGGCGGATGCCGCCCTGGTGGCCTCCATCGTCCATTATGATACCCTGAGCATCAGGGAAATAAAGAATGCGCTGCATGGCCGGGGCGTTCAGGTACGACAAAAATGGTAGATCGCGCCACAAAGATGAAGGCTGTCCTGGCATTGGAGGACGGGGCCGTATTTACGGGCCGTTCCTTTACCGGGCCGTGTGAGACCACCGGGGAGGTGGTGTTCAACACCAGCATGTCCGGTTACCAGGAGGTCCTGACCGATCCCTCCTACTGCGGGCAGATGGTCACCATGACCTATCCGCTCATGGGGACCTACGGGGTGAACGACGCGGACGTGGAGTCGGACCGGATCCAGGTGAAGGCCCTCCTGGTGAGGGAATATCAGGAATTTCCCAGCAATTATCGGTCCCAACGCAGCCTCAGGGATTACCTGAGGGCGAACCGGATCCCGGGGATCGAAGGGATGGACACCCGGGCCCTGACCCGGCATATCCGGCTCCAAGGGGCCATGCGGGCCGCCTTGTCCACTCAGGATTTAAATCCGGATGCATTGGTGGAAAAGGCCAGGCAGTCCCCGCCCATGGCAGGGAGCGATCTGGTGCGACAGGTGACCTGCACAGAACCCTTCATGTGGCAGGGGGGACGGCCGGTGGGGCTTTCGGGAGGACTGGATGAATTTGAGTGGCCGGCGCAAGGATTTCGGGTGGTGGCCATGGATTACGGGATAAAGTACAATATCCTCCGCTCATTGGAAGACCATGGATGCAACGTCCTCATCCTCCCGGCCGCCACCCCTTCGGGAGCCATTGAGAAGCTGGCGCCCCAGGGCCTTTTTTTGAGCAACGGTCCCGGAGACCCTGCCGCCGTGACCTATGCCGTGGACACCATTCGGGAGCAGATGGGACAGCGGCCCATATTCGGCATCTGTCTCGGGCACCAGTTGATCGGCCTGGCCCTGGGGGGGAGCACCTATAAGCTCAAGTTCGGGCACCGGGGCGCCAATCAGCCGGTCAAGGATCTCACCACCGGAAAGGTGGAAATCACCTCCCAGAACCACGGTTTTGCCGTGGACATGGACAGCCTCATTGATCCGGATATCCGGCTGAGCCACATCAACCTCAACGACCGCACCCTGGAGGGGCTGGTGCACCAGAGGCTCCCGCTTTTTTCGGTCCAGTATCACCCTGAGGCCGCGCCCGGACCCCATGATGCGGGTTATCTCTTTGATCGGTTCATCGAACTGATGGCGGAAAAGGCATGAGAACCCTTGAACCCTTGAACCTTTGAACCCTTGAACCTATAAACCCAGAACCGAATCCATGCCCAAACGAACCGACATCCATAAGATTCTCATCATCGGCTCCGGTCCCATTGTCATCGGCCAGGCCTGTGAATTCGATTATTCAGGCTCCCAGGCCTGCAAGGCATTGATGGAAGAGGGGTATGAAATCGTCCTCATCAACTCCAATCCCGCCACCATCATGACCGATCCGGAGACCGCCCACCGGACCTATATCGAGCCCATTACCCCGGAAATGGTGGCCAAGATCCTGGAGCGGGAGCGGCCCCAGGCCATCCTCCCCACCCTGGGGGGGCAGACCGGGCTCAATACGGCGGTAAAGGTGGCGGAAACAGGGATCCTGGAGAGGCTTGATATTGAGATCCTGGGGGCCTCTTTACCCGTCATCCTCAAGGCCGAGGACCGGGAGCAGTTCAGGGACGCCATGACGAGTATCCATCTCAGGGTCCCGGAAAACGGAATCGCCCGGGACATGGATCAGGCCAGAGAGGTGGCGGATCGGATCGGATATCCCCTCATTATCCGGGCCAGCTTTACCCTGGGCGGGATGGGGAGCGGTGTGGCCTATAACCGGGAGGAGATGGAGGACCTGGCAGGGACCGGCCTGGAGGCCAGCATGATCTCCGAGATCATCATGGAGGAGTCCCTCCTGGGGTGGAAGGAGTACGAACTGGAGGTCATGCGGGATTTCAAGGACAATGTGGTGATTATCTGCTCCATTGAAAACCTTGATCCCATGGGCGTGCACACCGGGGACAGCATCACCGTGGCCCCGGCCCAGACCCTTACGGACCGGGAATACCAGACCATGCGGAATGCGGCCATCCGGATCATCCGGGAGATCGGAGTGGAGACCGGGGGCTCCAATATCCAGTTTGCCATCCATCCCCGGACCGGGGAGATGGTGGTCATTGAGATGAACCCCCGGGTCTCCAGGAGTTCGGCCCTGGCCTCCAAGGCCACCGGCTTCCCCATTGCCAAGATCGCGGCCAAGCTGGCCGTGGGATATACGCTGGATGAGATCCCCAATGACATTACCCAAGAGACCTGTGCCGCCTTTGAGCCCACCATCGACTACTGTGTGGTCAAAATCCCGAGATGGACGTTTGAGAAATTCCCGGGGGCCCAGGACCAGCTCACCACCTCCATGAAATCGGTGGGGGAGACCATGGCCATCGGCAGGACCTTTACCGAGGCCCTGCAAAAGGGGGTCCGGTCGTTGGAGATCGGCCGGTCCGGTTTGGGGGATGAACCCTCCCTTCGGCCTCTCTCGGCACTGGCGCCCCATGCCCTGGACCAGGGCCTGTTACATCCCCATTCCCATCGGCTGTTTTATATCCATGAGGCCTTCAGGCGGGGGATGGACATTCCCGAAATTCATGAAAAGACCCGCATTGATCCCTGGTTTTTGTTTCACATCCAGCAGCTGGAGCGCATGGATCAGGGACTGAGGGACACGGCAAAGAACGGGGAAAACCTCCAAGACCGGGACCCGGCATGGCTCAGGGACCTGAAGGCCCACGGATTTTCAGACCGCTATCTCGCCGGCATATTCGGTCTTGTTGAGGAGGAGATCCGGGGCATGCGCCAGGCCCGGAAAATGACTCCGGTATACAAACTGGTGGACACCTGTGCTGCGGAATTCGAGGCCTACACCCCGTATTACTACTCCACCTATGAACAGGAAAACGAAATCCGCGTCTCTCAGACCGCCAAGGTCATGATCCTGGGCGGCGGCCCCAACCGGATCGGGCAGGGGATTGAATTTGATTATTGTTGCGTGCAGGCCTCCCGGGAACTTAAGGCGCTGGGGATCGAGAGCATCATGGTCAACAGCAACCCCGAGACGGTGAGCACCGATTATGATACCTCGGACCGACTCTACTTTGAGCCCCTGACCACAGAGGATGTGCTGCATATTGTGGAGCAGGAAGATCCCCAGGGAGTGATCGTGCAGTTCGGGGGGCAGACCCCGTTGAACATTTCCGTGCCCCTGGCCGAGGCCGGGGTGAACATCCTGGGGACCAGCCCGGACAGCATTGACCGGGCAGAAGACAGGGAGCGGTTTCAGCGCCTGCTTCAAAAACTACACATTCGGCAGCCTGAAAACGGGATTGCCGTCAACTGGGAGCAGGCCGTTAAGGTGGCAGAGCATATCGGCTATCCCGTGGTGATTCGGCCCTCGTTCGTGCTCGGGGGGCGGGCCATGGAGATCGTATATGACCGGGACGACCTGGAGGCCTATATGGAGAGTGCGGTTCAGGTTTCTCCGGGCAAGCCTGTCCTCATCGACAAATTCCTGGAAAGGGCCATTGAGGTGGACGTGGACGCCCTGTCGGATGGTAAGGACACTGTGGTGGCCGGGATCATGGAACATATTGAAGAGGCCGGTATCCACAGCGGGGACAGCGCGTGTGTGCTTCCGCCGGTTTCTTTGAATGAGGACCTCATTCACCGGATCAAGTCCCAGACCCGGGCCCTGGCCCGGGAACTCCAGGTGGTGGGGCTCATGAACATCCAGTATGCGGTGAGGCAAGGGACCATCTATGTGCTGGAGGTGAATCCCAGGGCCTCCAGAACGGTCCCCTTTGTGAGCAAGGCCACCGGCCTCCCCCTGGCCAGACTGGCCACCCGGGTTATCATGGGACAGGGCCTTAAAGCGATAGGGCTGAGAGAGGAGCCCTGGCCCCATCATGTCTCGGTCAAGGAATCCGTATTCCCTTTCAGCCGGTTTCCGGGCGTGGATACCATTTTGGGTCCGGAGATGAAGTCCACCGGAGAGGTCATGGGTGTGGACGCCTCCTTCGGGCTGGCCTTTGCCAAGTCCCAACTGGCCGCAGGCCAGCGGCTTCCCCTGTCGGGCACGGTGTTCATTTCCGTACGGGATGAGGACAAGGCCCTGGTCCCAGAGATCGCAGCAGACTTAAGAGACCTGGGGTTTGAAATCATGGCCACCCGGGGAACGGCCGTATATCTGCAGGAGCGCGGGATCCATAATCGTCAGGTCAACAAGGTCAGGGAAGGGAGACCCCATGTGGTGGACATGATCAAGAACGGGGACATAGACCTGGTGATCAACACCACCAGTGACAAGCGGGCCGTAGCCGAGTCCTTTTCCATACGCAGGGCCGCCCTCACCCTGGAGATCCCCTATACCACCACCATGGCCGGGGCCAAGGCATCGGTGGCCGCCATTCGGGCCATGAAGGGGGAGGAACTAACGGTCAGGACCCTGCAGGAATACCATGAAAAATGAACGTCCAACATTGAACATCCGACGTCGAATGAGGGGCTTTCACCCGTTTAACCTTTTAACCCCTGAACCCCTGAACCCTGGAACCTTTCAACCGTGAACCTCTGAACCCTCGGACCCTGAACACTGAAACCTGAAACCTTCATCCAGGACGACCTCTTATGCAACACGCCCATTTAAGCAACCCTGTGTCCCACCGGCCCAAGGATGAATGCGGCATCTTTGCCATCTACGGGCACCCGGAAGCGGCCAAGCTGACCTATTTCGGTCTGTATGCCCTGCAGCACCGGGGACAGGAGAGTGCCGGAATTGTGACCTCGGACGGGACCCGGGTGAGGGCGCACAAGGGCATGGGCCTGGTGCCTGAGGTGTTTGACGAACACGTCCTGGGAACGCTCCCCGGACACATGGCCCTGGGACATGTGCGGTATTCCACCACCGGTTCTTCCCTCCTGGTCAATGCCCAGCCCTTTCGGGTCATGTATTCGGGAAAATCCTTTGCCGTGGCCCACAACGGCAACATCGTCAATGCCCGGGAGATCCGGGAGGAACTGGAGGGTAACGGGTCCATCTTTCAGACCACCATGGACAGCGAACTGGTGCTGCATCTCGCGGCCAGGTCCTTTAAATCCGGGCTGGAACAGGCTGTTATCGACGCCATGACCCGGCTCGAGGGGGCCTATTCCATGGTGGTCATGACCGAAGACAGTATTGTGGCGGCCAAGGATCCCAATGGATTCAGGCCCCTGGCCCTGGGAAGGATCAATTCCGGGTGGGTGATCGCCTCTGAAACCTGTGCCTTTGATCTGGTGGAGGCGGAATTCATCCGGGAACTGGATCCGGGGGAGATCCTGATTATCGATGAACAGGGCGTGCGGACCGTGCGCCCGGGCACTGCCACGCAAAGGAGCCAGTGCATCTTTGAACTCATCTATTTTGCCCGGCCGGACAGCACCGTTTTCGGCCAGAACGTGTACCAGTTTCGAAAGCGGCAGGGCCAGCTTATGGCCCGGGAGTATCCCATTGAGGCCGACCTGGTCATGCCCTTTCCGGACTCCGGGAATTACGCGGCCATCGGCTATGCCCAGGCCGCGGGGATTCCCCTGGAGATGGGGGTGATCCGGAACCACTACATCGGCAGGACCTTTATCCAGCCCTCCCAGAGCATGCGGGATTTCGGGGTCAAGGTCAAGCTGAACCCGGTCAAAGAGGTGTTAAAGGACAAGCGGGTGATCATCATCGAGGATTCCATCATCCGGGGGACCACGGCCAGGACCCGGGTGAAGACCCTCAGGAAGATCGGGGTCAAGGCCCTTCATATGCTGGTGAGCTGCCCGCCTCACCGCTTCCCCTGTCACTATGGGATTGACTTTTCCACCAAAGGCGAATTGATTGCGGCGAGCAAGTCCGTGGAAGAGATCCGGGACTTTGTGGGACTGGACAGCCTGGGGTACCTGAGCATGGATTATCTGCATCAGGCCACCCATATCCCGGCGACGGACCTGTGCTTTGCGTGTTTTGACGGCCGATACCCCGTGGCGGTAAGGGAGGGTACCTCCAAGCACTGCTTTGAAAGGGAATAAGTGCGTTTCTCGGGCAGAGGCGCCAAGGCGCAGAGAAAAGCATAGGGCCGATTCCTCATGGGCCGTAGCTAATCTTAGAAGGAGTGGGTGGTGAGCAGATTCCTGATGCTGGATATCGGAGCAGGGACCCTGGATCTCTTGGTATATGATACGGATACCGGCGAGCACTATAAGGCGGTGGTTCGATCGCCGGTCCAGTATCTGGCCGAGCAGGTGGAACGTCTCACGGGCAAGCTCCTCATTACCGGAGGGGAAATGGGCGGCGGCCCCATATCCAGGGCCCTGAAAGAGAAGGCAAAACAGGGCAGGGTCATCATGTCCCGATCCGCAGCCGCCACCATTCACCACTCAGAGGATCGGGTGTGTGAGGCCGGTATCCAGATTGTGCCGGACCAGACCGCCCAGGCCATGAAGGAATCGGGTGAGTACACCTCTTTTGACATCAGCGACATTGAGATGGACCGGATCGAACAGATTGTCCACGGGCTGGGGGTCCCTTTTGCCTTTGATGCAGCGGCGGTGTGCGCCCAGGATCACGGTGTACCGCCTGAAGGGGTTTCTCACTTAGACTACCGTCATCAGGTCTTCAAGGCCGCCCTGGATGATGCCCCCTTTCCCCATGCCCTCCTGTACAGTGCCCATGAGGTCCCCGAAACCTTCAACCGCCTGACTGCCATAGCCGCCCGGGCCCGGCAGTTGCTGGTTCGGGAGGTCTTTGTCATGGACAGCGGCATGGCCGCCATCCTGGGGGCCTCCATGGATCCCCGGACCATGGGACGGGAGCGGTTTATGATTCTGGATGTGGCCACCTCCCATACCCTGGGCGCGGCCATGGACCATGGTGAGGTGGCCGGGATTTTTGAATACCATACCCGGGATATTGATGTGGAGAAGATGACCGCCCTCATTCAGGGGCTGGCACAAGGGACCCTCAGGCATGAACAGGTATTAGCGGAAGGGGGGCACGGGGCCTACATTCGAAAGCCGGTGGGGAAGGTTGCACTGGATCTCATCATCACCACCGGCCCCAAGAGGAGGCTTATGGCCTCATCCAAAATCCCCCTTTTTTTCGGCGGTCCTTTGGGCGACAATATGATGACCGGAACGGTGGGCCTTCTCGAAGCCCTCCGCCGCCGTTTGGGGCTTGCGGAAATCTCCTACCTGTAAGGGGGCACCAGGTTCTATTTCCCGGGTGGTATAGCCAGGGTGCCCTACGCTTCCCTCAGAAAGCCCATCAGATGGGCATTAAAAGCTTGGGCCTGTTCAATATTGGACAGATGGGCCGCATGGGGCAGCACCTCCAGCCTGGATCCGGGAATGCGTTCATGGATGGCCTTTGATGCGCTCACCGGTGTACCGGGGTCGTCTTCGCCCACCATGATCAGGGTGGGCAGGTGAATCTCCGAGAGCCGATCCAGATAATTAAGCCCCAAAATGGCCTGGCTGCACCCCGTATACCCGGCCACCGGTGTGGCCAGGACCTGGTTGCGGATCCTATCCACCACAGGCGGATTTTCCTGGAGATAGCCGGGGGTGAACCACCGCTCCAGGGTCCCCTGAACCAGTGCCGCCATCCCTTTTTCCCGGGCCGCCTCCTCGCGCTCCACAAAAAGCTGCCGGGCTTCCGTGGGGATGACCGCCGTGGTATCACACAACACCAGCCGGTCCAGGCGGTGGGCATGGTTCAACCCCAGGCACTGGCCGATCATGCCGCCGATGGACAACCCCACAAAATGCACGGTCTTCAACCCCAGGGCCTCCAGCAGGCCGGTCACATCGGCCGCCAGCTGCTCCAGGGTATACGCCCCTTCAGGGGCATCGCTTTGGCCGTGTCCGCGCATGTCGTACCGCAACACCTGAAAGTGCGGCTCCAGGACCTCCAACTGAGGCTCCCACATGATCATGGAAGAACTGAGAGAGTGGCTTAGGACCACCACCTTGGCTCCTTCTTTTCCGGAGAGTTCATAATTGATGTACATCCCGTTGACTTCTATTCGCATACTCCATTCCTTTCTGTCACTGATTTAAGACGGCTGTTCGGTTTTACAGATTGCGTTGGTCATACCCCGCTTATATGCGGTGTTATTGGTTTTCAGTCAGGTCTTAATGCTCTCTCTTTGTATCATATCGGCAGACCGTTCACATAGCAGCGGACAGGCAGATTATTGGCAACGGCAGCAAAGCACTTATTGCAGGAGATGCAAGCGGCTTCTTTTGCCTTGCCTTCTTTAAATCGCTTTAC
Source organism: Deltaproteobacteria bacterium (assembly GCA_021737425.1). Taxonomy (GTDB): domain Bacteria; phylum Desulfobacterota; class DSM-4660; order Desulfatiglandales; family Desulfatiglandaceae; genus JAIPDZ01. The sequence goes on along the minus strand of JAIPDZ010000035.1, from coordinate 4,287 downwards.
CAGATACGGCTCCCGGATAAAGGGCCGGCTCATGGAGATGAGATCAGGATATCCTTCCGCCACCAATTTTTCCATTTGGGACAATCGTCTCACGCCCCCCACCAGCATCAAAGGCACTGGTCCCAACGCAGGTTTAATATGTTCGGCTGCCGGGAGGTTATAGGCCTCCGAAAAGCCACAGGATCGGCGCAGCCTTCTGAACTGCAGCCTGGCAAAAGGCCGCATCCAAAAGGGCAGCACCTTTACGATCTCTTTGGCAGGGATTTTGCCTCGTACCATGTGAAGGGTAAAAAAGGTGCCGCAGCTCAACTCCACCCCGTCTATACCCATATCCCGCAGCCATCCTGCATAGGTTTTTGCCAGGGGTGGGGTTACCCCTGGTTTGGGCGTAAAGTCGTTGGTGTTCAATTTAATCAGAATCGGCAGGTCTTCAGGCACCCTTTTCCGTATCTCCTGAATCACCGCCTTCACCAAACCAAATCTCCTCTCGTCAGACCCGCCCCACTCATCCTGTCTCTGGTTGAAAAAAGGAGAGAGGAACTCGCTGATCAGATACCCATGGGCCCCATGAATCTGAACCGCGTCCGCACCGGTCTCAGCCGCACGTCGGGCGCCTTGTGCGAAGGCCTGTATGGTTTCCTCAATCTCGTCTGGTGTCATCTCCCGGCATTTTTCAAGCGTCATGGGATTTCTAAGCCCACCCGAGGGTCCCAAAGGGGCCCGACCGGTATTGGCCTTGCCGGTCTGCATGCCGCCGTGAACCAGTTGCAGGGCGATCTTTGCCCCATGTTCATGAACCGCCTCCACCAGCCGTTTAAGACCGGGGATCATGTCATCCGAGTGAATGCCGGCCTGCTTGGGCGCCGCTTTCCCCAGAGGATGGACGAAAAAGTACCCCGGTATGATCAAGCCGGTTCCGGCTTTGGCCAGGGTGCGGTATCTACCGATGAGGTCATCCGTCACCTCCCCTGTTTCAGTGGCCATGGCTTCATAGGTTGCGGAAAGGACAAACCGGTTTGAAACCGTCATAGAGCCGATCTTCACAGGCGAAAACATAACAGCCATAACCCATCTCCTTGCCGGATGACAAATAAGAGTTTCAACAGACTAAGACAATTTCACTTTTCGACAATTCGCCAATATCGGATTCCGGGTGCGCCTCCCTGGCACTGAGGGCACTTCCGCTCATGCATATCAGAGCCATTGGTGCCGTACACATAACCGCAGTAAGTGCATTCCGTCTTGTAGGCGTATTGATTGTTATCGGTCCCCTCTACGCCACAATGGCCACCACATTGCTGGCCATTGGGATTAAAATAGCCGATTTCAGTGTTCTCATCGGCCCCATCCAACCACTCAATAAGCATATCCTTTTTCTCCATTTGGTCTATCCTCCCAATCGACATAAGGTTCATCCTTTGGGCTAACCTGCCTGCGCTTTCTTTGCGAGACCTCATGTAATGATCCGCGTTCTAACGAGATCTGCCTTGCAAGGTAGATCTTTGCCAGGCTTTGGTAAGGCACATCCTTTTTGTTTGCAAAGGTCTTCAGTTCCGCCAGTATAATTTTCAAAGGCGGATGCTTTGGATCATCAAGCACCAGAAGGGGACGGTTAAAAAAACCTGTTCGCATTCCCAATTTTCGACGTTATGGCCTTACAGACGGGAGGATGCGAGTGTCCTTGTGAAAGCAGAGGGTCTGCCTCAGAGGTCAAGTTGTATTGAAATTGCCCGTTTTATCCCCTCTAACTCAGCACTTGAGACTATTCCGGCTTGATCAATCAGTCTCTTTTTACTCACAGTAGTGAGTTGATCAGCCATGGCTTTCGCCTTTTTTCCTCGAAATTGGATGTATGTCTCACTGGGATATAGTTTATCGATATTACTTGTCAGGGGGATAACTTGGTCTCTGTTAAGGAATTGATTTGAGGCATTGTTACTTATAATAACGGCAGGTCGTTTTTTGCGGATTTCTCCCCCAATGGAAGGTTCGAAATTTACCCACCAAACTTCACCCCTTTTCATAATTGATATCCCCAAAAGTAGCTTCAGCCCATTCAAACGCCTCAGATTCCCTCACTTCATCAGCAGCCATCTCTTTGTACGCGGCGTACCTATCTTTCTTAGTTACATGGGGGCGAACCAAGTCCTCAATAAAACGACTGATTTTTCTCGGCCCTATAACCTCACGTAACCCTTCATAAACTTCCTCATCTATAGTCACGATAAGCTTTTTTTGCATATTAAACACCTCCCCAAATAATATACGTATTGTACGCCTATAAAAATGAACGAGTCAAGATATCAAGATATCTTTTCATTTGGGGCCAGAAGTTACTGAATAACTGAAGAGCGTCCCGGTCCCAGGGTCATATCCCGGCAGGCAGGTTTAGGAGGAGCTCTTCGTTGGTGGGATATTTTTCCATAAACTTCAGAAGCGATTCCATGGCTTCCGCGGGCTTCATTCCCGCCAGCATCCGTCTCATCTTTGAAATGCCCTGGATTTCCTCTTCGTTGTAGAGCCGCTCCTCCTTCCGGGTGCCGCTCGCGTTGATGTTGATCGCCGGGAAGATGTAGGCTTCGGCCAGGGAACGCTCCAGCATGATCTCGCTGTTTCCGGTCCCCTTGAACTCTTCGAAGATCAGTTGGTCCATTCGAGAGCCGGTATCCACAAGGGCCGTGGCGATGATGGTGATGGAGCCGCCTCCCTCTATGTTGCGGGCCAGCCCGAAGAAACGGCGAGGAATCTCCAGGGCATCAGCCCCCAAACCGCCCGAGAGGGTTTGTCTCGATCCTGAGCCTTTGAGGTTGAAGACTCTCCCCAGACGGGTGAGGCTGTCCACCAGGACAACCACATCACGACCGCACTCCAGATCAACACGGACATGCGCGAGCGTCATTTCGACAAGCTCCAGATGCTCGTGCATCTCTTGGTCGCTGCTGCTGTAAAACACTTCCGCCTCCACAGCTCGACGAAAGTAGGTGACTTCCTCCGGCCGTTCATCAATCAGCAACACGATGATCCGGGTCTCGGGATCGTCCGCATGGATCGCCTTTGTTATCTCCTCCAGAAGCCGTGTCTTTCCCGCCTTGGAAGGTGAGACGATCAATCCCCGAGTCCCTTTACCCATGGGCGCCACAAGATCAACAATCCTCATGCTCGTTTCTCCGGAAGCCCCCAGATGAAATCGCTCGTGAGGGTCTATGGCGGTTAAAGTTTTATAGGATTTTCTGGCGTGAAAGGCATCCGGTGAGAGACCGGAAATGGATTTTACAGAGGAGAGCACCGGCCCGGAACGGGTTTTCCTCACGGGGCCTGCGACCGCGGCCCCCTCTGCAAGACGGAATTTTCGAACAAGCTCAGCCGGTACTGTGACGTCACCGGGCCGTTTGCGAAAGGAAAACAAGGGGTCTCTCAATACACCGCCGCGTTTTCCCGTAAATTTTAGCACACCGCTCACTGTGTCGGCCATGGCCACTATTTTTCCCCCTGATTGCTGTTATTCCTCATGCCTCGATAGACTTCATGTTGCAAGATTACTTCAGGGGCTTAAAAAGGTACTCAAGTCCGTTTAACTTCACTTCATACACGATAGTCAGCATCCGGCCCAGCTCGCCCTCGGGAAAGCCTTTTTGGGAAAACCAGACGACATATCGTTCCGGAAGGTCCAGGAGAAGTCGCCCCTGGTATTTTCCAAAAGGCATGCGTGTCCTGGCCACCTTCAGCATCATTTCAGAGTCTAATGCAGGATCTTCCATTTGAGGATCTGGGAAAAGAGTAAGTCTGGGGGTCAGATCTACAATTGACTGCTATCAATTTCTGACAAAGGTCAAACGTAGATCTGACCCGTTTTCACTTCTTCTTCCCAACGTTCCATCTCCAACCACGTGACGCGCTCCGGCATCGCTTTATCTGCCATTGATCAGCGTGCCGGACGAGTTTCGGACTTCGCCATGAATGAGCAGGCTCGTCGCTACATCCCGCCGAATCGAGTTCGTCTTCCTACGGACCGTTGGTTCACTTCCGGTTGCTCTCCACCCCGCCTCGCGGCGACGCAGTTACCTTCGGCTAGGGTGCTATGGCTTACACCGACACGGACTCTCACCGTGCTGTTATGGCACCTTCACAGGCGCACTCATTCCGGCGAAAGCCGGAATCCAGTCAGAACATGACAGGAGTTCATATTTTGGCTCCATGTTCATAAATTTCCTACTGGATGCCGGATCAAGTCCGGCATGACGGGATAAATATTCGGCGTTAGCGGTAACGGTAAAGATTGTATGCGGA
>JAIPDZ010000034.1 GCA_021737425.1 Deltaproteobacteria bacterium | reverse complement strand
GAACGGGGAGAGGCGTAAAAAAAGGCAAGTCTCAGGCTTACCCGCGTGCAATGCGGGGGCGGAGACTTGGCCTTTAAGATCCCCGGTGAACTGGCAAAGTTTACCGATTACACCAGTCCTACGCACCGACAGCCTACACGTACTCGTCTGAAGGTGGAAGCGGGGAACTGGAAAGCATTGTAGGAGACGGTTTGGGCCTCCGTTCCATGCACGCGGGGGGCTAAGGAGAGCGCCTCCACCCCCAACGGAGTTACGAAAAAGATCATACAATGGAGAAAAGCATTTTTCAAGGGATTTATCCGTCTTCAGCGGCCCTGTTTACAACCACCACTGGCCTGCCTGTGAAAATTTGGGCGCTATCCCGTTGTATGACTCATCTGCCTCCCCTTCTTGGCGTTGCCAGGGAACGGGCAAGGGGGTAAAGAAAAAGGCCCATCGGAACGTATAGTCGTTTCGGTCCGTAAGGACCTACAATCGGGTCTTGCCGTCGATGGGCCTTATGTACTGCTTTGGGATGGGGCGCCGTCCCATCAGCATAACCAAGAAGGTCAGCCCCTTAGCGCAATCGCAGGCCAAAGCAGGGTCCCCGGTGAATCCGGTGAAGTGTAAGATTCAGCCGGACCTACACTCGACAAGGCTACACGTTTTCGCCACGCCGAGGGAGCGGGATTTTTAAAATACCATACAGGGACAGTGTGAGCAAATGATTTCCATTCTGCACAGGGGTACTGTACGGGAGTACTGTACGGGATGTTTTGAAGCAACTGCGCTATGGAGATCGCATGAACATCAAGGAGATAGCGGACTATCTTAATACGGGGGTCTTATGGGTCGTTTATTACAACTATTGCTTCTATGCATATTCGTGGTTTTATTGAATGGATATCCCTCGGCTGGATGGCCTGATGAAATCAAAATCGGCGGCATAATGGACACGACCGGCCCGACCTCAGACGTGGGGAAGGATTACGCCATTGGGATGCAGGATGCTTTCAAGTATATCAATGACCATGGGGGGGTGAACGGCCAGCTTATCGAATACCGATGGATGGACTATGGCCTCCAGATGATCGATGCGGTGGAAAGTTACAAACTTTTCAAACGGTTAGGATGTATCGCCATTATGGGGTGGGCTTCGGGTGATACAGAAGCCCTATCTCCCACAGCTAATAAGGATGAAATTCCGGTTATATCGGCATCTTTTTCCAGTCGGCTAATTGATTACAGCGATAAAACACCCTACAATTTATTCTTTGCCGCCGATTACGATACCAGTGCGAAAGCATGTCTTAAAACATGGTATGAAAAAAAATGGCCCAAGCATCCGGATTACGGTACACGAAATCCTCGGTTTGCATGCTGTTATATGTTCGCTTCTCCGGGTGCTTCATCTGCAATCAGGCAGATTAAGCATCAAGCCAAATTATTGGGGTTTGAAATAGCCCCTGACGAAGACATTTCGATATTGGCTGAAGACACAACCAATCAAATAGAATCGTTAAAATTGTTTTCTCCGGACGTGGTTTGGCATGGTAATACCGTTACAAGTGTAGCTGTCACTCTTCAAGATGCCCAAGCACTTGGCTTGGACGCGGACTGGATCGTCAGCACATGGGCTTTTGACGAAAATCTCCCTAAGCTGGCCGGTGAAGCGGCTGAGGGAGTAGTGGGGATTACTCCATGTGCCTTTTTCGGCCAAGACGTGAAGAATATGGACAAGGTGGTTTCGGCGGCTGAAAGGTATAGTGCAGGAATCCCCCTGGAAATGCGGACTATTCACACAGTAAAGGCGTGGGGCAATGCCATGATCCTATGGGAGGCCCTGAAACGTGCCGATGCTGTAGGCGTGGATCTTACACAACCTGGCTGCGGGGAAGAGATCCTGAAATATGGTTTTGAAACCATGAGAGATTTCGATATCGGGCTTGGAGCGCCCCCCATCACCTTTACGGCTTCCAATCATCGGCCCACCACTACATGCATCATTCAAGAATGGAGGGATGGTCAATTTCGGGACGTTCAGGCGGCTCAATACAGACACATTTATGTAAGTAATGGGAATTGTGGAGGGAATCATCCCTGTTACACTACGATTCAAGACGCCATTGACGCCGTTCAGGACGGAGGGACCATCGATGTTGCAGCCGGGACCTACAATGCGGGCCTACAACTTACTGAGGCTAAGGATATTCTTTTACAGGGTGGATGGGATTCGGAATTTGAGACACAAACAGCTAACACTACCGTTCTTACAACTGCTCCAAAAGCGTTAAACGGATCGATAACATTAAGAATGCTTTCAATTCTACCTGACGGGTAGTGAGAGGGTACATGACGAATGTACCCCAAAATTTCAAAACTGCAAAGTTTGAAGATTTGCTTCAACCTTCCATCCTCTACGTTCTCGTGGCCCCTTCAACCCCTGAGTCAGCGAGGGAAGAGGCCGTTGAACGTAAGGAATGAGTTGAGCATGGGCAGTTTCAGATGTGGGTAGAGGCGAACTTTCCGTGGTCTCATCCCAGGGCCAATAGGATGATGGACGTGGCCGAAAATATCAAATTGAGAGATTTGGATTTATCGCCTTTTGTGCCAAAACATCTGAAACCGTCCTTTGCGGCATCCCCGAACAAACCTCCCGGGCTTGCCGGGCCGTACGCCCTGCTCGATGGCGGAAATGGCCCATACTATGAATCGGACAAGGCCAGGAATTTCGAGACTGTGATCCTATCAGTGAAGGCCGGCCACACATCGGTTCAGCATGTTCGGGAGCTGCGGGGGGTTTTGAACCGTGAACAGGCGGCCACGTGCGTGGTGTATGTGTCGAATACGTGGGGGAGGCAGTATCCAAAGATGCAACTCTTAACGATTGCTGAATTGTTGGGGGGTAAACAGATCAATATCCCGCCGATCAAAAAATCCTTTAAAGAGGCAGGAAGCGAGCTGTGACGGAAAGAGGCCCAGGAGCGGTTGCTTTAGGTGCTGTTCCTTCGCTGCATTTCATGAGTCGGGATACATGTTCCTGTAATCTTCTATGGAGTCAAGCCATATCCAGATCGTATTATCTTTAATTCCAGACAACACCCCCTTTTTAAATAGGGTCCGGACAGTAGGTTGTTTGACTTTAAGCAGTAATGCAGCGCCGTTAGTTCCTGTGGCTAAGCGTAAAAGGCCAGATTCTGGATCGTCTTTAACCTGGACGGATGCACCTTTAGACCAATCTGTTTTACCTTTCGCTGTGTCAATGTCCTGTTGGTAGAGATGTTTGCATGCCATTTGCATTGGGTCGTAGGCTTGGATCAATTCAAGGATTTCATTCTCTGAAAGGGACTCGGTGAATGAGTGTACTTCTTCGCCTATACTACTTTCAGAGGCGTTTTGTTCTCTTTTTTTTACAATTATTTTGGCGAGTTCCACCCTCTTTCGCAGTAGCTTGGTTTGCCTTTGCGCTTCTCGTGCCCTCCAACTTTTCCTATAAATATCTGTCCACTCTTTGTCAGGGCCACAAATCAAGTAGCGGGGTTCCTCTGACGAATTTATTCTGTCAATCTCCTCACAGCTATCGATTTTGTTATAGGCAAAGCCAACGGCAGTGCCCACTATTACATCCCCAGTGTAAACGCCCGTCATATCTTTTCCCACAATGAGATGACCAATGACGACCGGCCCAGCTTCATCCGTCGCAACCCAATCAAGAAATTTGTTATACTGTTTTTTGGACCACTTTTTCGTTATTGGACGATACGGAAGGTAAAAAAGACCTTCTTCCTTCGCCTGAAAAATAGCAAAACCCTTCCATTCATATCCACCAGATCCCATGCAACACTGGACGGCCTTATCATTGATATGTTGTACATAATTTAGATCCACCGGGTCATTATCATCGCTACCAAGCCATAAGGCAAAGTTTTGTGGTATTTCGTCCTGCCACATCATTCTCTCACGGTTTGCCTGGTATGCTGATTTTGCATATTCTTTGATGTATTTTTTTAAACTTTTACGGGAAATGCCATTGATACTTGCGACCTCTTGAAGCGCCTCAACTTGCAAGGCCTTTTCGGTGATCTGCCTTACCGACGTACAGCGACCAAGATCATACACGGTGTCTGGATATAAGGTTTTGGCTAAGGATATGTCTTCGTCATTGAAATTCTGGATGCCATAAACCTCATCTTCGATTAAATCGAAAGATTCGTTATAATAATTGGTGATAAATATTTGATCTTGCCAGTCCGTATGCCTAATTTTGAAAATTTTATAGTCATATTCTTGCTCAGACATATTCGACCTTTTCATTAAGGCTATAAAATTTCACCTCACCTCATGCCCAACCCAAATGACCCGACCAAGGATTTGGACGTTGTCTTTCTTAACATTAAACAACCCTTCATCTCCCTCGATTTTATTGTCTGATTGGTATGTTATGGTTGTTCCTTCCACGAAAAGACGCTTCACCTTGATCCTGCCCGAACGTGTAGATCTTTCCGTCAATGATATCCTGCATGGTGCTTTCCCTGCAGTCAACCATAACTACGGCCCAACTGTAGATACATGGGGCCAGGGAGTCACCTACCACCTGGTGAGGTGACGTGAAGAACTCGCTTTTTTGGGGGAGATCCATAACGCAAATGGGCTTGGGTGTCAAGGAAATGCGACCGCAGGATATTGTGGTCGAGACAAGGCGCCACAATAGGGGAGTTTGAGTTCAGAGTGGGCCTGCATGAGGTGAGCGTATCATGCGCCGCTTTGACACAGAGGAATGCGAAAATGGTGGGAATTTGGGTAAAGAAATCCGTTGAGCCCGATTTTTTCAAAAGTCAGGAAAGTGAAATCTCCGGATAGATCGAGGCCATATATAGCCAACTATCCGACTTGGGGATCTGCGACACGGAATAGTCGATACTGTATTTGGGGACGTTTGGCGGTCCGGTTGCCTTTGGCGGCGGGCTTTGTTTGATTTCCCATAGACCCAAGTGCTTGAGTATCTTTTTGTCTTGAATGGATGTCTTCAATTGTTAAGCTGCCGATGTCGTCGCGCCAGGGCGGGCTCTCTTGGCAGGAATAGCCGCGGATGATGTACCGGTCCAGGTTTCCATGGCATTTTCATCGCCTGGCTGAATTCTGGACCCCCAGAACACGTTGAAACCCGTATGCCGCCAGTTCATGAGCATAGCGACCAGGTCTTGGGTGATTTTCCCTTTTGAGAGGAGCAAGTTGTTTTTTGGGATTGCCATGCTCATCTTTCGGGCTTGAGGCCCCCTGAGCGCAACGGTAAGGTCCGTCCTCCCCCTCACCCATACCATGATGAAGGCACTTACAGCTTTTCTTACAGTAGCTCTTTAAAGCATTTAAGTGTATTATTTGATGGCCAGAATCGATAACGGCCGTCCTGGGCCTTCTCAGGCGCTCAAGGAGGTCAATTTTGGGGAGAGCATATGACAATTGAGGCGGTAGGCCGGTTTCGCAGGGTATCCAAACAGCTTGAACAGATTTCCCTACAACTCATGGAGGACCTCAAAGTCGTTTGGGACAAGGACGCGGAGGCCTCCGAGGCCCTGTCAGAAACCAGGGAGGCCCTTGCGGAGATTCAGGGCACCATGAACATACTCGATGTAGCGGTAAATCGGCTTGATAAGATCCGTGTACGGGACAGGCGTAAGCATCTTCATTTGGTCAGGGGATAAAGGATAGAGCGATGACGAGGACCTCCCCACTGGGCGACTTCAGGAGTACGTCCAATCTCCGAACAGGCCCAAGCGGGGAGAGAGTGGGCCAAAAGGAAGGCAGCGGCTTTTCAATGACGGTATTTTTGACGGTATATTTTAAAATCGAAAATTAAATAGGTCTATATTTCAATATCTTAAGACATTAATGTGGTAGACGTTGGGACCACGTGTTATCAAGGGGTCAGCCCATATGGGGTGACCCCTTTTTCTTTTCGCTGAACATTTTCATTGAACCCAATTCTCCAGTTTCAGGCCCTCAACGCCTTCAAGTTCTATCGAATTACGGCTCACCAATGGTATGTCTCACGAGCGGGCATGATCTGCCATCAGGAGGTCATAAGGCCCGACGGGCATGGCTTTCATTTCCAACTGGGCACGAATGGCGGCAGGGAACCTTCATAAGCCCTTGTTATTTTGGTTTGATTTTTGGGGGATGGTCGGCTATAATAAATATTTTTATGTAAATATTTTCAGCATCTAAGGAGTATGGATCATGCAGGAATTCAGGAGAATGAGCCGACTGCCGCCCTATGTATTTGCCACCGTCAACAAGATCAAGATGGATGCCAGGCACAGGGGGGAAGACATCGTTGATCTGGGCATGGGCAATCCGGATATCCCCACCCCCAAGCATATTGTGGAAAAGCTGGTGGAGGCGGCCCGCAAGGGCCAGAACCACCGGTATTCGGCCTCCATGGGGATTACCAAGCTGCGGCAGGCCATCTGTGACTGGTACAAGCGCCGGTACGACGTGGACCTGGATCCGGATGAGGAGGCCATTGTCACCATCGGCGCCAAGGAAGGGCTGTCCCACCTGGTACTGGCCACCATCAGTCCCGGGGATGTGGTGTTCGCACCCAATCCCACCTATCCCATCCACCCCTACTCCGTCATCATCGCCGGAGGCGATCTGAGGAGCATCCCCATCAGTCCGGACCGGGACTTCTTTGAAGATCTGCTCCAGGCCACCAAGCAGACCTGGCCCAATCCCAAGATGCTGATTATCTCCTACCCGCACAATCCCACCACGGCCGTGGTGGACCGTAGGTTTTTTGAGAAGATCGTGGAATTCTGCAAGGAGCACGACATGGTGGTGGTGCATGATTTTGCCTACGCGGATCTGGTCTTTGACGGGTATGAACCCCCCAGCTTCCTGCAGGTACCGGGGGCCAGGGACATCGGGGTGGAATTCTTCAGCCTGTCCAAGAGCTATTCCATGCCCGGCTGGCGGGTGGGATTCTGCGTGGGAAATCCCACCCTAGTGGGGGCCTTGCGGCGCATCAAGAGCTACCTGGATTACGGCGTGTTCCAGCCCATCCAGATCGCCGCCATTATCGCCCTGAACGGACCCGATGATTGTGTGCAGGAAATCGTGGAGATCTACCGGGAAAGGCGCGATGTGCTCATCGACGGGCTGGACCGGGTGGGCTGGCACATTGAAAAACCCAAGGGAACCATGTTTGTCTGGGGCAAGATCCCGGAAAAATTCAAGGATATGGGGTCTGTGGAATTCTCCAAAATGCTCATTGAAAAGGCCAAGGTGGCGGTGTCGCCGGGGATCGGATTCGGGGAGTACGGCGATGATTCGGTGCGGTTCGCCCTGGTGGAAAATCCTCAGAGAACCCGGCAGGCCATCCGGGGGATCCGGCAGGTCCTGTAGCGAACAGCATAAAGGGGAGACTGTGTCTAAGATCAATGTAGGGATCATCGGATTCGGGACCGTGGGGGCCGGCGTGGTGGAAGTTTTGACCGCAAACCGGGAAATCATTGCCAACCGGGTGGGTTCGGAGGTGGCGATCCAAAGGATAGCCGATCTGGACCTGGAGTCTGACCGGGGCGTGGCCATGGACCGGGACCTGTTGACCCGGGATGCCGTGGAGGTGATCAACGACCCGGATATCCAGATTGTGGTGGAACTCATGGGCGGGCTGGACAAGGCCAGGGAATTCATCCTGAGGGCCATGGCGCAGAAAAAGCATGTGGTGACTGCCAACAAGGCCCTCCTGGCAGAGCATGGGAAGGAAATATTTGATGCCGCCCGGGAATACGGGGTTACGTTGGGGTTCGAGGCCAGCGTGGGCGGCGGCATTCCCATCATCGGTGCGCTCAAAAACGGGCTTTCAGCCAATCACATCCATAACTGCATGGGGATATTAAACGGCACCTCCAACTATATCCTCACCCGAATGACCCAAGACGGCCTTCCCTACGCCCGGGTGGTCCAGGACGCCGTGGACCTGGGCTTTGCCGAAGACCCGCCCACCCTGGACGTGGACGGAACCGATGCGGCCCACAAGCTGACCATTATTACCTCCATGGCCTTCGGGGAACCCATCCCCTTTGATGCGGTGTACCGGGAAGGGATCACCGCCCTGACCCCTGATGATATTCGATATGCCGGCGAGTTCGGCTACAGCGTGAAACTGCTGGCCATCACCAAGGAACTCGGGGATAAGGTGGAAGCCAGGGTTCATCCGGCCATGATCCCCAAAGACCATATTCTGGCCAATGTGAATGAGGCCTTCAATGCCATCTATATTGAAGGGGATTTTGTGGGTCCCAACCTCTATTACGGGCTGGGGGCGGGAAGGAAACCGACCGGCAGTGCGGTATGCTCCGATATCATCTCGCTGGCCAGGCGGATCCATTCCGGGGCCAGCGGGGCCATACCGGCCCTGGGCTATATGCGCCCGCCGCAAGCCCACATCCAGGTGCAACCCATGGATGCCCTGACCACCCCCTATTATTTCCGGTTTTCCGCCTTGGACAGTCCCGGGGTCCTTTCCAAAATATCCGGTATCCTGGCCGACTACCGGATCAGCATTGCCTCTGTCATGCAGAAAGGGCGGGAGAAAAAGGGATCGGTCCCCATTGTAACGCTCACCCACGAGGCCGTGGAGCAGGACGTCCAAAGGGCCATCGCCCTCATCGACGACCTCCCGGTGGTCACGGACAGGACCGTGGTCATTCGGGTGGAGGATAGCCCCCTATGACCGGTCAGGTTCACCAAAATGAGAAATACGTGCTCCTGGTGGGAGACGGCATGGCGGATTATCCGCTTCCCCAGCTGGGACAGAAGACCCCCCTGGAGGTGGCCCACACCCCCCATATGGACCGGATCGCGGCCTGCCGGGTGGGCCTGGCCAGGACCGTTCCCCGAGGCATGCCCCCTGGGAGCGATGTGGCCAATTTGTCCCTGTTGGGCTATGACCCGCTTGCCTACCACACCGGTAGAGCCCCCTTTGAAGCCGCCAGTATGGGAGTTGATCTAACCCCTGAAGAGGTGGCCTTCCGCATGAATCTAATCACCCTGGACCGGCGGTCGGATCAGGAAATGGTGATGATCAGCCACAGTTCCGGAGACCTTTCCACTGAAGACGCCCTGCCCCTGGTGGAAACGCTTCAACAGGCATTGGCCACCCCTTTTATCCGGATCCATGCCGGGGTTGCCTACCGTCATCTCCTGGTATGGAAAGACGGGCCTGAGGCATCCAGGACCATCCCTCCCCACGATGTCCTGGATCAGAATATGGCCCCGTACCTCAACGGTGATCCCCCCGATCCGGTGGTGGATCTCATCCGTCGGTCCTGGCCCTTTTTAACGGACCACCCGGTGAATCAAAAAAGAGAACAGCTGGGCCTGAAGGCGGCCAACTCCATCTGGCTGTGGGGCCAGGGGCGGGCACTGCAGATCCCTTCTTTCCAAGACCGGTTCGGCCTTACCGGAGGCGGCATCTCTGCGGTGGACCTGTTGCGGGGCATCGGGGTGTATGCGGGACTCACGCCCATACGGGTGGAAGGCGCCACCGGCTATCTCGATACCAATTACGCAGGCAAGGCCGAGGAGGCCCTCAAGGCCCTGGATGGGCTTGACTTTGTTTTTGTCCATGTGGAGGCCCCGGATGAGGCCAGTCACAATGGGAACATCGAGGCCAAAATCGAGGCCATTGAGGCAGTGGACGAAAAGGTGCTGGGAAGACTCCTGAAAGGGCTTGAGCACTTTGATCACTACCGGATTCTGGTGGCCAGCGACCATTTTACGCCCATTGTTAAAAAGACCCATACCGATGACCCCACCCCGTTTGCCTGGGCCACCAAGGGAGAGCTGGCCCTGGCCCCTGAACCGTCGTCGCGTCGCGAAGGCGGAGGGACACGATTCACAGAGGAATTTGCGTCGGCATCCGGACTCTACCTGGACAAAGGGCATGAACTCATGCCCATTTTCCTGGGACGGGCATAATTCCTTGACAGTGCATCTGTTTTTCAATATTTTGCATAAAAAATCCTTCAATAAGTGGCCGCCGGAACTTGAAGATACAGGGTTTCGGCGGTGAAATCAAACCGTAAAAGGAGAACCGGATATGAAAATACTGTTTTTTGGTCCCAATGGAAGCGGTAAAGGCACTCAGGGCGCGATCGTCAAGAAAAAATACGGTATCCCCCATATTGAAACGGGCGTGATTTTCAGGGAGAACATCTCGGGGGGCACCGAGTTGGGGAAACAGGCCAAGGCGTATATAGACCGGGGCGAACTGGTGCCGGACAGCATTACCATTCCCATGATACTGGACCGGTTAAAGGAGGATGATTGCAAAAACGGGTGGCTGCTGGACGGCTTTCCCCGCAACCTGAATCAGGCCAAGGCATTGGACCAGGCCCTGAAGGCGGAAGGGATCACCTTAGACATCGTCATTGAGATGATCCTGGACCGGGAGATCGCCAAAGGCCGGATTATGGGCCGACGGCTGTGCGTGAATGACAACAACCATCCCAACAACATCAACATCGATGCCATCAAGCCGGATGGGGATAAATGCAGGATCTGCGGGGGCGAACTCAAGACCCGCTCCGACGACCAGGATGAAGAGGCCATCGACCAGCGGCATAATATTTACTACGATACGGAGACCGGGACCATGGCAGGCGTAAATTACTTCAAGGAATTGTCAGCCAAAAACAACGGCGTGCCCAGGATCATCGAATTGGACGGAAGGCCGGGGGTGCAAGAGGTCTCCCAGGAATTGTTGGAAAAACTGGAAAAATAAACTGCTGAAAACCGATGCTCCCAACAAAAACGCCTTTCAGGGTCTTGCATGAGCCTATGGAGGGCGTTTTTATTTTCTGCACAACCGTAACCGCTCCCCGCAGGGATGCCTGATGGAAAGGATGGAAGCACATAACACGACTCAGCACACCCTCTTGATGGGCGTTTGTCTATCAACCGAGGCCCTGTCCCTCAAGGACGTTTCCATGGACGAACTGGAACGATTGGCAGATACAGCGGGCATGAAGGTGAGGGACCGGTGTGTGCAGAGACGTCAGAAAATCAGCGGCAGGACCTATGTGGGCCAGGGGTTTATCGGGCACTGCCTGGAAAATATGGACGACCCAATCGACGTTTTGATCTTTGACAACGACCTCACCGGGTCACAGGCCCGCAATATAGAGGCCCTTTTTGAGGTGGAGGTGATGGATCGCTCTGAACTGATTCTGAAGATCTTTCACAATCATGCCAGGACAAAGGAGGCCAGGCTGCAGGTTAGACTGGCGGAGTTGAAATATCAGCTTCCCAAACTGAGGCACATGTGGTCTCACCTGGACCGGGAGCGGGGGAGCAGCCGCATGGGGGGCGGCGCTGCGGTAAGGGGCATGGGAGAAAAGCAGATCGAGATGGACCGCCAAAAGGTGCAGAGGGAAATTTACGAGATTGAAAAAGACCTGAAGCGGTTGTCCAGGCAGCTCCATACCCAGCGAAAATTGCGAAAAAGGACCTGCTGGAATATCGGCTTGGTCGGATATACCAACACCGGAAAATCCACGCTCTTCAATCGGCTGACCCACTCAGCGGTACTGGTTCAGGACAGGCTGTTTGCCACCTTGGACACCACCTCCAGATCCCTCAACCTGGGCAGGGGGCGGGATATCATCCTGTCGGATACGGTGGGGTTTGTGGCAGGCCTGCCCCATCACCTGGTGGCCTCCTTCCGTGCCACCCTCAAAGAGGCGGAAGAGGCGGATCTGTTGATTCATGTGGCCGATATCTCGGACAGGGACCTGGAAAAACATATGGCCGACGTAAAGGGCGTGTTGGAGGAGATCGGTGCCGGCGACATTCCGTACATCCGGGTCTTTAATAAAATCGACAAAGTGGATCCGGCCGTGATCAGGGGGATGAAGCGGCGCTATCCCGATGCCCACGGCATATCCGCCAAAAACGGCACCCATATTCAGGGGTTGCTGGACGAGATAGAACGGCGTATCAACCACTCCCGCACTTATGAACTCAAGATCCCCCAAGGGCGGCCCAAAATCATCAGTGATGTCCACGCCAAGGGAAAAATCGTCAACAAGGCCTATGATAACGATTTTGTCCGAATCACGGTGGAGATGAGCCCCCAGGACATGCACAGTCTGGATCAATACGTGGTAAACCGTCCCCAGGGGGGATAAGGGGAGGGCTTGAAGGGGCCTTATGACGGTATCAGATCCTATAAGAGGCTATCTATGCGTGATGACCGCCGCGGTCCTGTGGGCCTCGTCCGGGGTAGTGGGGAAGGCCCTGTTCGCCCGGGGCATCACCCCCTTTGAACTGGTTCAGGTCCGGGTCACGGTCTCCACCCTCCTTCTGGCAGGCGTTTTGGGGTGGCGACGAAGGGACCTGTTGCGGATCCGCAGGATAGACCTCTGGTATTTCCTTCTCCTGGGCGGGGTGGCCATGGCCCTGGTTCAGGTAACCTACTTTTATGCCATCAGCAAGATCCAGGTGGCTGCGGCCATCTTTCTGGAGTACCTGGCCCCCAGCATGGTGGCGCTCTTTTCCATTATCTTCTGGCGGGAGCGGCTCACCGGATTAAAACTCCTCTCTGTGGGTCTTTCCCTGGCCGGCTGCTATCTCATGGTGGGCGGCTATCATCTGGAACTCCTTCGAATGAACTGGCCCGGCATCCTGTCCGGCCTGGCCTCGGCGGTATGCTTTGCCGCCTACACCCTTATCGGGGAAAGGGGCATGCACCGGTATTCTCCCTGGACCGTCCTGTTCTATGCCTTTGTCTTCGCCACCCTGACCTGGCACCTCCTCTATCCGCCTTTTCACTATCTGACCGCCTCCTACACGGCGGCCCAGTGGGGAGGACTGATCTACGTGTCGGTCATGGGAACCGTGATCCCGTTCGGGCTCTTCTTTGTGGGGGTTAACCATATCCGTTCCACCCGGGCGGCCATCACCGCCACCTTGGAACCGGTGTCAGCCGGTGTTCTGGCCTATGTATTTCTGGGGGAAATACTGGATCCGCTTCAGGTCATGGGCGGCGCTATGGTAGTGGCTGCCATCATCCTGCTCCAACTCCACCGGGAGCACGACCGTTTGACCCCGGCCCTTATCAGGATATCGAACCCCCATGTCACCAAAAAAGGCTGATTCTGATTATATCCGGTGTCTTATCCGGATCGTTCAGGCCATACATGCGGTGATTATCTCGGATATATCCCTGACCCTCAACCGCTCTTCCAATTCCTCGGATTTGACCGCGTCCTCCAGCATCTTGGCACACTGGGGACAGGCCACCGCAAGGGTCTCGGCCCCGGTGTCCAGGGCCTCCCTGACCCTGAGTCGGGCCGGGCTGTCCTCACCGCCACCCAGGATATCGGTGAAGAAATTCCCGCCCCCGCCCCCGCAGCAAAAGGCGTTTTCCCCGTATCGTTCCATCTCCACCAACTCAAGCCCGGGAACGGCCTTGAGGATGGTCCGGGGGGCGTCGTATTCCTTATTGTGTCGTCCCAGGTAACAGGGATCGTGAAAGGTGACCTTTTGCTCACAGGATTTCAAAGAAAGCGGACCCGACGCCATCAACGGGGCCAGAATTTGGGTGTAATGATACACTTCAACGTCTGCCCCGAAATCCGGATAGTCATTTTTAAAGGCGTTGAAGGCATGGGGGTCCAGGGTAATGATCTTTTTAACCTGGAGGGCTTTGAATTGATCGATGTTCTGCCGGGCCAGATATTCAAAGAGCCCGGCCTCCCCCAGGGCCCGCACCTCGTTCCCGTCACAGGCCTCCTTTTCACCCAGGATCCCCATGGAGACCCCGGCCTTTGTGAGCAGACCGGCCACTGACCGGGCCATTTTCTGGGCCCGCTCGTCATAGGATCCCACACACCCCACATAAAAGAGATATTCCTGGCCCCTATAGGGCTCGAGCCCCAACCCCTCTACCCATTTTCCCCGTTCAGCCGCAGGGAGTTTGTAGGGATTCCCGTTCACCGTAATGTTCTTGAGGTAGTCCCTCACCGGCGGCGGAATCATCCCGCTGTTCACCATCTCCTCCCGGGCCGCCATAAAGATATTGACCAGGTCTTCACTGAAGGTAAATACGCAGTGCTCCACGCAGTTGGCGCAGGTGGCGCAGGAAAAGAGGATCTCCTGAAACCGGTCGCTGTTTTGGATCTCATCCTTGAGCCAGGCCCTGATGAGCCACATGCGGCCTCCGGGGGAATAGGTCTCAAATCTGAACTTGCGATAGGCCGGACAATTGAAGTCCGTATAATCGCCGGTGAATTTGCAGTAACCGCACCTGAAGCACCTGTGGACAATATCTGCGTATTTCATCACTCATCAACCTCCCAGTTCCCAGGATTCATAATGCCGCGGGGATCCATGTTTGCTTTGATCATCTTCATCAGACCGAGGGTGGTGGGGTCCATCTTATCCATGGCCATCTTCTGCTCGTCCACAGTGGCCTTCCAGAAGACCCCCCCGGTCTCCAGGGCGAATTCACTCACTTCATGCAGGGCCTTGCGGGTCCGCTCCATCATCTCTTCATCGGCCCGGTTAAAGGTAAAGGCGAACCCGTACATCATGGCGTGACTCCTTCCGATGATGCGGGCCATGCCTGAATAGCCTAAGTCATATTTCTCTGCCAATTCCAGTATCTTTTGCGCACAATCCGGATACTTGTCCACCATGATAATAGGCCCTGAATATTCAAATCCCCCGCCCTTTTTCACATCCGCAAAACGGCTCACGCTGCGCTGGGGCATGTCTAAGAGGGTGGGCTTCATGACCGGCGGAACCCCCATGAAACCGCCGTCCTTGGCCTTGATAAACCGATCCAGAGAATGCCAGATCATTTTGCGCTTGAACTCCAGCTCCTCCTCCGTATCCCCGGTAAAAAACAGGGTAATATGATGATTGTCCTTGAAGATCATGGGCTTGGGCTGGGCAAAGACGTTGATATCCTCCACCATCTCCGTGTGGGTCAGTTCGTACACCATGTCCGGCACCAGGTCTTGGCGGTCCGTAATAAAGATCTCCACATCCCGCATCTTCTTTCTGGGATAGAGTTTGACCCCGATCTTGGTGATAATGCCGGTAGCCCCGAACCAGCCCAGAAAGAGCCCGGAGAGATCCGGCATGGGCGCGCCCTTGGAGAACCAGTCCGAAGAGAGGGCAGGCGATCCGATCCTGCACACCTCGCCCGAGGCCAGGACCACTTCCAGGCCGCAGATCATGTCTGAATTGAAACCGTACTGCTGGGTCAGGCGTCCCTGGCCGTGGATCATGACATTGGCCGCAATGGTGGCGGTGGCCGGAGAATCGGGGATACTGTGTCGAAGCCGGGGAAAGTGCTTTTCCAGATGGGACCTCAGCAATCCCTGGGAGGTCCCTCCCTCCACCACCGCATATCGTCCCTTTTCATTGACCTCCAGGATCCGGTTCATCCGTTTCATGTCCATGACGATCCCTCCCTTGAGGGGGATGACCAAACCGGTCAGGGCCAGTCCGGCGCCCATGGGGACAATGGGTATTTTTTCTTGATGGGCCAGCCGGACGATATCCTGGATCTCCTCCACGCTCTTGGGCACCACCACATAGTCCGGTGGGTGGGACGGCATCAGACCCGGGTCCCGGGCATAGAAATAGGCCTCTTCGGGCCGGTTGGAAACATAGGCATCCCCCACAATCCTGGCCAGTGCTTGGGCTATATCGGTCATATCAACTCCCCTCCTTGGAAGGCATGGTCTTCTCTACATCTCGCCGATGGCCATTCGACACAGGTGGATCATATGGATCGGTTTGATCCCCGCCTTGGCCACCATTGACCCCAGGGTATTCTGACACGCCGGACAATTGAAGACGCAGTACTGGGCTTGGTGGGTCTTCATATCCTCAATATTCCGTTCCTGAACTTCGTGGGCCAGGTCATATCCAAAGCACATACTGAAAATCCCCCCGCAGCACAGGGCGTTTTGGTCCTGATATTCCCTTTGAACCAGCTCCACCCCGATCAGGTCCATGATATCC
Source organism: Deltaproteobacteria bacterium (assembly GCA_021737425.1). GTDB lineage: Bacteria > Desulfobacterota > DSM-4660 > Desulfatiglandales > Desulfatiglandaceae > JAIPDZ01. Next base: position 9,382 of record JAIPDZ010000034.1, on the reverse strand, counting down.
GCCACAAAGTGGTGCTTGTCCGCGCACAGCCGTGCGGAACAGGGCCGCTGGTAGGCCACCCGGATATTGAGGGGTTGGATCAGATCCTTCAGTTCATTCAGCCGGTTGTACAGGTATTCATAATAATGGATGGGTTTGAACGGCACCTCCATGCCGTAGGCCGGGGCCAGGTGGGCGAATGCGCCGTAGCATTCATCGTGCAGAAAAACCACTTCCTGGACCCCCAGTTTCTCGAAGTTTTCGATCACCCCGGGCAGGCGCTTTTTAAAGGTGGCTGTCTCGGCAAAATGGATATACACCACATTGCAGAAAAACTCCTGCCCGAAAATAAAAGAGGGCATGACATCCTCAAAGAGCTTCCCCTTGGCCCAGCGCAAAAACTCCGGCATGAACCCGAAAGAGAGGGCCTTTTCCTTGACCTCTCCCAGGCGGTATTTGCCCTGGGGTTCACAGAGGTTGATCCACTGGGTGGTGATCGCCCGGGGCGCGGTGAGGATCCCCTTTTCCTCTCTTTTCTCGGTGATGAGATAAAAGGGGTGATTCCCTCTCTTGCAGTATTCCTCACAGGCATAGCAGGTGACGCACTCCTGGAGCACAAAGGAGTCCTTCCCTTCGGCCATGTTCACCATCTCCCGGACGGCCGTCTCCTGGTCCGCATTTAGATACTGGCAATTGACTAAGCAGGCCCCTGTGGGGCAGTTCTTACACACATCTACATCGAATTTTAGTGAATACATAGGCGTTCCTCGCTGGCCTCTTGTTTAGATGGGACGGTCATGTGAGGGTCTTTCCATTGAGCAGGAGATCAGGACGGGCGTCGACTCCGGCACGGGTTAGGGGTCCGCCTATAGTTATATGAGGGCCTTGTGCTCTGTCAAGGACAAAGCCCATTTCGGATTTGACATCACCACCCAAGTGGCATAGTTAGTAGTGCCGAGAAACGTCATCATGAACAGCCATTTTCACCAACAGGACTGAACACGAAAAGGGAGGAATGAATGGATATTACGCGCCAGCTGATAAAGATCGTGGGAGAAGACAGGGTATCAGCAAATGCGGAGGAGCGGTTTATCTATTCCCGCGATTCGGGGGCCCAGCCCCCGCGTTCAGTGGACTATGTGGTCATGCCCAAGACCACGGAAGAGGTGAGAGAAGTGGTCCTGTTGGCCAACCAGGAAAAGATCCCCGTCACCCCCTTAGGCGGCGGATTCACCCTGTCTGCCCTGGTGGTGCCCAACCAGGGCGGGATGGTCCTGGATATGAAACAAATGGACCGGATCATAGAGGTGGATGAGACCAACCGCTACGCCCTCATCGAACCCGGGGTGTCCCAGGCCGCCCTTCAAGCCTACCTCAAAAAACACCATCCCCATCTCCAGCACTCCACCCCGGAGGCCCCGCCCACGGTAACGGTGGTGGGCAACGCCCTGATCCAGGGGCACGGACACATCTCCCCCCGGTACGGGATCAACTCGGATATGGTCAACGGCATGGAGGTGGTCCTGCCCACGGGGGAGGTGTGCAAAATCGGGTCAGGCGCCATCGATTCCTCCTGGTTTACCCGGGGGCCCCTGCCGGATCTCCCCGGGTTGTTCATTGGATGGTTCGGCACCACGGGCATTGTCACCAAGCTTGCCATCAAGCTCTTTCCCAAGCCCGCCTATCGAGAGGTCCTGGCCTTTTATACGGATGAGGTAAACCTCATCTCAGAGGGTATTTTTGAGGTGACCCAGCTGGATTTAATTGAGGATTTCTTCCTGATCAGCCAGGAGAAACCGGACTGGATGGACCATGTCTTCTTTATTCTGATCATCTCCGGCCATTTTGAAGAAGAAATCGCCTTTAAGCGGAAGGTGTTCAAAAGGCTGTTTAAAGAATTTAAGGGCGGGGACAAATTCACCTTTGTGGAAGACCTTCATCCGGCCCTGGAAAAACGGTTTCTGGATGTTCCTCCGCTGGCGGCCCTGGCAGCCGATTTCAGAAAAGGGGGAGGCTTTGAGTATACAGGCGCCATCCTCCCCATCGATAAGGTGCCCCAAGCCTGGAAAAAGGGGATTGAAATCGCCCATAAATACGGGATGGTCTGCTCCTATGTCCATCAGGTCCTGTTGGGTCACAGCGTTATGTTCGGGTTCAATTATTCATTCAACCGGGCGGATGAGGAGGATATCGAAAAAACCAGGGCAGCCCTGGCCGAATCCAATCAGTTCACCCTAGATGTGGGCGGCATGATCTGGAAGGGAGAGGTAGAGGCCCAGCACATGATGCTCAAGCAGATGGATCCCCATACGGTCCAGCTCATTCAGCGGGTCAAGAGGCTCCTGGACCCCAACGGGATCATGAATCCCGGCAACTGGGAATTGGATTAACAATGAACCGCCAGTCCCCATCTGATTTTCAGTTGCCTGACATGAAGGATCTCCTGGTGTTGGGGGTCACCGGCGGGATTGCCAGCGGCAAGAGCACAGTGGCCCATATGCTGTCGGAACTGGGCGCCCCCATCATCGATTTCGACCGGATTGCACGAACGGTGGTGGAACCGGGCAAGCCAGCCTTCAAAGAGATCGTGGCCCATTTCGGCCGGCAGGTCATGGGACCGGACGGGACCCTGGATCGAAAACGGCTCTCAGACATGGTCTTTTCAGACCCGGAAAAACGAAAAACATTGGAGGGCATGACCCATCCGCGCATCTTGGATACCTTTATGCGGAAGGTCCATGAAATGGCCCGGACCCATGCGCAGGGTATTGTTCAGGCCGTCATCCCTCTCCTGTTTGAGGTGAACCTGATACCCCTGGTCCACAAAATCCTGGTGGTCCATGTCTCCCCGGAGGTGCAGGCGGAGCGTCTCATGCGCCGCGATCACATCTCCCGGGAAAAGGCCCAGCACATTTTGGACGCACAGATGCCCATTGACGAGAAGGTGAAGCAGGCCGATTTTATAGTCCACAATGAAGGCACTATTGACCAGACCCGGGATGCGGTGAAGGCCTTGTGGCAGCAATTAAAGACAATCCAAATGCAAGCAGCCGCGGATTGGGCCAAAGTGCGTTGACCCCCTTAACAGAGCACCCTAACCGTACCTTTGTGTCAAAACCGATCCTGCGGCATATGAACTGCGCAGTTGGCCTGGCAGGCTCAGGGGGACTCCCCGAATCTCATATGATACCTGCCTTGCGAATGTTGACTGCTTGGACCTTGACGGTTTCATTTGACATTCAGCCCCTATGTAATTACAATGTATACACAAAGAGCAAAGGAGGGGGCACTATGAGGGCACGTTTAATAAAAATTGGCAATTCTCAGGGGTTACGTATTCCAAAGCCCATTCTGGAACAGACCGGTATCAGGGATGATGTTGAGATAGAACTGGAAAAAAACCAGATCATTATTCGGCCGGTTCAAAAAGCTCGTGAGGGGTGGAATAAAGCCTTCAAGATGATGGCGGAAAACAGAGATGACGAGCTTTTCATTTCTGACAATGACATTTCACATTCATGGGATGAGGAAGAATGGCAGTGGTAGTGAAACGTTTTGATGTTTTCCTGGTAGGGCTCGACCCCACGGTAGGGTCTGAAATTCAGAAAACCCGTCCATGTCTCGTTGTCTCTCCAGACGAAATGAATGAAAACATTCGAACAATCATCGTCGCACCGATGACATCCGTCACAAAGGAATATCCTACCAGGGTCTCCTGCAGGTTTAAAAAGAAATCAGGCCAAATTGTGCTGGACCAGATTAGAACGATAGATAAATCACGACTCATCAGAAGACTTGGAACAATTGATTCAAAGGCTCAACTGGACGTAGTTTCAGTTTTGCAGCGTATGTTCGCATTTTAGCCACAGCCCAATAACTGCTTGCACAAAGGGCCACAAAAGGCGAGCGGGCCTGGCAGTATCGTTTTCCATATTAAACGCAATTCGTACTCAGTCCGCATCCCTTTTAGGGCCTGTGCAGGGAAACGTTCAACTCAAGGATGATGATCCTATTGGGAATATTAGGTATTTTGTCTCATCAGGCTCAACCAATATCATCTCAGACGACCAAACAGGCTCGGACAGAGCGGCTCTCGATATTAAGGTTCCGGTAATAGGTTTTTAAATCCAGCCTGAAACGCTTGGAATCAAAAATGGATAAAAGGGATTAATGAATGAAAAAGCGAGTGGTCATCACCGGCCTGGGGCCCATAACGCCCATTGGTATTGGGAAAAAGGCGTATTGGGACGCTCTGATTTCCGGAAAATCCGGCGCCAGAAACCTTCATTTCGAGGGCTGGGACATGGATCAGTATTCGTGCCGGGTCGCCTGTCCCATAGAAGATTTTTCATTGTCTGATTACCTTCACCAAAACAAGGAATTTCGGTATCTGGGAAGAACTTCCCAGTTTGCCATGGCCGCCACTCGGCTGGCGCTGGAGGATGCGGGCTTCTCACTCGGGGCGGTTGAACTGGAAAAGGGCCGTCACACCTATGTGGTAAAAGAAACCGACCCTGAGCGCATCGGTTGTATCCTGGGCATTGGGGCGCAGAACATGGATCTGTGTGAAAAATGGTATCGGCAGTTACTTAAACATAACGGCCCCAAACGGGTTTCTCCCTTTGCCTTACCGCATGTTCAGATCTGTTCCGTCCCGGTAAATGTTATGATGGCGTTCGGCATCAAAGGGAGCGGCTGCAGTGTCTCCACCGCCTGTGCGTCCGCGAATCACGCCACCATTGAGGCGTACAAGCAGATTCTCCTGGGTAAAGAACAAATTATGGTCACAGGGGGTGCGGATGCCTGCATCACCCCTTTCGTATTTGGGGGGTTTGTGAGCATGAATGCCATGAGCAAGCGAAATGATGCCCCTGAAAAGGCCTCGCGGCCTTTTGACAGAGACCGGGACGGGTTTGTCATGGGGGAAGGTGCAGGGATTATGGTGCTGGAAGAGTTGGACCACGCACTTGAAAGAGGCGCACACATCTACTGTGAAATGTCCGGCTTTGGCGCCACATCCGATGCCTATCACATTGCAGCGCCAGATCCTAAACCGGACATGCAGGCCCTTGCCATGAAAGATGCCATAAAAAGGGCCGGTGCGACCCCTGAAGAAATCGACTATATAAACGCCCACGGCACCTCCACCCCATTGAACGACCCTATTGAAACCCTTTCCATTAAAATGGCACTGGGCGATTCAGCAAAAGGTGTGGCCATCAGCTCCACCAAATCCATGACCGGCCATTTGATCGGTGCTTCAGGCGGCATTGAAACCATTGCCACCGCTTTGATGATGGAAAACCATATGATGCACCCCACCATCAATCTGGAAAACCCGGATGAGGAATGCGACCTGTTCTATGTTCCCCAGAAACCCATGCCAAAGGAGATCAACAAAGCCATTAACAACAGTTTTGGTTTCGGTGGCCAAAACGCTTCCATTCTTTTCAGTCGCTATGATGCCTGAACTTGAGATGCCACCGGGAGGGTTATCGAGGATGAGCGACCGCCTATAAGGCCTTTCTGAATACAGCGGTCCGGCCGAAGCGGATGCTGTATTTTGCTTCCAGAATCAATCCCGACGCCTCTGCCTGACGGATGCTCTGGTCAAACCCTTTTTTGGATACGTGAAAGGGCGGCTCCACCATCATAAAGCGTCCCTCTCCTGCGAGGTTACCCGCCACCTGGGTCATCCATCGAAGGGGATCGCCTACCTCGTGGACCACGTAAAAGGCCACCACAAACCGGGCCTTTACATTCAGGGCCAGATCCCCCGGCCGGGCCAGATGCGGGGAGATGCGGTGGGACAGCCCTTTCTTTCTGGCCCTTTTCATCATCCCATCCAGCAGCTTCTGCTGAATATCCACCGCAATGACCCGGCCCTCATCCCCCACCAGTTCGGCCAGTCCCAGGGAGTTAAATCCCAGCCCGCACCCCACATCCACCACGGTCATGCCCGGGGCCACATAGTCTCCGAAAAGTTTTTTGGGGTGATGGACCCACCGACGAAAACGGTGATCAAAGGTGTAGGCCAGCCACCATGGGCAGACATGGGGGTCCACTCATATACCTCCTCAAGATTATGAAAAAGGGTTCAGGGCTGCTACTGGCTCGCCCTCTTGTAATATCTCATGGCATCGGGAATCTGGGCCTTGATCTTCTGGATTCGGCTTTCATCCGCAGGATGGGTGCTTAAAAATTCAGGCGGCGCCCCGCCTTTTTTCTGTTCGGCCATCCGTTCCCAGAAGCGGACCGCCGTATGGGGATCGTATCCGGCCATGGCCATGAATATGAGACCCAGATGATCGGCCTCATTCTCATGGAGCCGGCTGTAGGGGAGAATCACCCCCACCGAAGCCCCCACTCCGAAGGCGGCCATCCACAGGGTCCGGGTGGTTTCCGGTTTGGTGGCCAGGGCCGCGGACAGGGCCAGGCCACCGGTCTGAACCAGCAATCCCTGGCTCATCCGTTCCTGGCCGTGCCGGGCAATGGCATGGGCGATTTCATGTCCCATGACCACGGCCAGCCCGGCCTCGTTCTGGGTGATGGGGAGTATTCCTTCATAGACCACCACCTTGCCGCCGGGCATGCACCATGCGTTCACTTCCTCACTCTCCACCAGGTTAAATTCCCAGCGAAAGTCCTTTAACCGGTCAGACAAATTCTGCTCGGCCATATACTGCTCCACGGCTTTTTGTATCCGGTGGCCCACTCGCTTGACCACCTGGGTCTGTTCCTGATTGGTGCTGAGCTCGTGCTTTTTCAAAAATTCGTCATACTGCTGGAAACTCATGGACAGCATGGTGGAGGCGGGGATCAGGTCCAGTTGTTTGCGGCCGGTGACCGGCACCGTACTGCAGGCGAAAAAGAGAGCGGCCACCACCGCCCATACCTGCACACGACACAAAAATGCCTCTTTGAATCTTATTCTCCGGACTGAGACGGGGTACATGGGGCCTCCTCTTGGTGAATCTTTGCCTTCCTGACTATTCTAATGATCATGCCCTTGGGAGACAAGTCTTTCTTTGCACGGCCTTCCCTGGTCCTGATTTTTTGAACGGGATGGCTCAACAGGCTCACATTTGCCTGAAGAGATGCATATGCCGATTGCTGACCTTCAGGGGTTCCTTGCAGCCCTTGAGGCGTATCACCCCCTTGCCGGTGAGGGATCGACTCACCCGATCGATAGCCCTGACATTGACGATACTCCCCCGGTGGATCTGCCAGAACCGCTCCGGGTCCAGGGACTCTGCCAGTTCCCGGATGGGGGTCCGGATCAGGGACTCCCCTTCATGGGTAATGACCAGGGTATACTTGTCGCTGGCCTTGAAGTAGAGGATATCATCCACCAAAATGAGCCGGACACCGTCGCCGTGCTGGACGCGGATATGTTGCAGATAACGGGAACCCTTGTCCCGGGAGAGCCGGATTATGAGCTCCCGAAGTATCTCGGAGGAGACCCCTGCCCCCTGCTCCAATTCCTCTTGGAGGCGCCTTACGGTCTTATGGAGCCTTTCAGGGGAGACGGGTTTGAGCAGGTAATCCACGGCCGCCTTTTCAAAGGCCTCCACCGCATATTCATCATAGGCGGTCACAAAGACGATACGGCAGCTGTCCGCCACCTTTTCAGCCACCTCCATGCCGGTCAGGCCCGGCATCCGGATATCCAGAAAGGCAATGTCCGGGTGATGGGAACGGATGAGATCCAGGGCCTCTATGCCGTTTTTGGCCTCCCCTGAGATGAGGAGTTCGGGCCACACCCGGGAGAGCCCTGTGCGCAACGATCGCCTCAAGGAGGCCTCGTCATCCGCTATGACGGCCCTTGGGTTATTCATGGGGGATCTCCAGGGTCACCCTGAGTCCGGTGGGTGAATTCTCCTCAAGGATCAGGCTCGCTTTACCGTAAAAAAGGGCCCCCAGCCTTTCTGCCACATTGGTCAGGCCCACTCCCCACACCGTCTCTTCAGGCAGGCCAGGGCCGGTGTCCGAGACGGTGAGGCGATAATAGCGGGCATGGTCTTCCACCCTTACCAGGATATCTCCGCCCGTCACCTGGGGTTCAAGACCGTGGATGAGGGCATTTTCCACCAGAGGCTGAACCAGCATGGGCGGAAAGGCCCTGTCTCTGAGCCGGTCCGGAACGTCTATGGTGTATGTGAGGCGCTCTCCCATCCGGACCCTGTGGATCTTTAGATAGGCCTGAACCAGATCCATCTCCTGGCCCAGGGTGGTGATCCGGTCCCGGGTCCTGGAGAGGGATGAGCGGAGATATTGCGTGAGGTTCATGAGCATGGACTTGCCCCTGATGGGATCCGTATCCAGGAGACTCAGGATATTGGAGAGGGTGTTGAACAAAAAATGGGGTTCGATCTGGGCCTGAAGCAATCTCAGATGGGTTTCCAGGGATTTTTTCTCCAGGGTCAGGCTCCGGATCTGCTCTTGCTGAAGACGGGTCTCAGTCTGAGAGATCTTTTCCCTGGAAAAGAAGAAATAGGTGATCACCCCACCGAAAAGGATACCGATAAAAAGCATCTGGATAAAAAGGGTAGGGGGTTCCTGTACGATCCCGGAGAAGGGGACGCCTGCCACCAGGGCGCCCAGAAAGCTTCCGGCCGCAGCCCCGGCCGGCAGGGTGACCAAAAGCAGAATGATGTGGCCCGCAAGGGAAGGTCCCCTCACTAAGAGGTGTCCCACAAGGATGAAGAGACAGATGCACAGACCGATGGCCTGGGAAAAGATAAAATTGATCCTGAAACCGCCCCCGAACCCGAGCTGGGTGAGGAAGAGGGCGATAATGGTGTTGAACACACCCGTGAGGGCAAGGGAGGTCACCAACCTCTGTTTGTCTAATTGATATTCCATAGGGCCATTCCCATTATCCAGATTGGGACGGATTTATCAAACAATAAACGGGAGATACCTTTCAACCCCAATCCGCCATCATCTGCTCAAAGGTTTGCTCCCCGGCCCTGAGCACCCCCCCGTATCCCCCGCCCGGATTGCCCCAGGCGCTGGCGAGATAGAGGCCTTTGACCGGCGTCCGGTTTTTGATCCGGTTCATAAACGTGTTGTCCATGGATTGCTCAAATCCGTAGATGGCCCCCTGGGTGTTCCCGGTGTATCGCCAGCAGGTCAAGGGGGTCCCGGCCTCCTGGACCTCGATCATGGACCTAAGCCCGGGGATGAGATGCGCCTCGGTCCTTTGAATTAAGATGTCGGTCCATCGCGCCTTTTCCCTGTAATAGGCCGCCTTTTTCCCGGCCCGATAATCGGCCTCAAATCGCTTCCACGGCCCATAGCCACAAAGGCAGATAAGCGTCATGGTGGAGGTCCCCGGCCTGGAGTAGCCTTTAAAAAGCGTGTCGTAAAGGGTGACCCCGAAGCTGCACGTTTCCACCTC
>JAIPDZ010000033.1 GCA_021737425.1 Deltaproteobacteria bacterium | reverse complement strand
GATCTTCCACAGCATAAGGGATTTTTGGGTTTTTTCCGTATACGGACGAGGAGGAGGCATATACCAGATTGGTGACCCTGTGTTCCCGGGCCAATTCCAGGATGTTTAAAAATCCGGCCAAGTTGGTCCGTTCATAGGAAAAGGGATCTTTCAGGGAGTGCCTCACCCCGGCTTGGGCCGCCAAATTGCAGATCCATTTTACCGGATGATCACTAAAGATGGATTGGAGGGCTGAGAAGTCCTGAAGATCGGCGCGGTGGAATACAAACCCGTCATGGGAACAGATGATCTCGAGCCTGGCCTTTTTCAGCGCCACATCATAATAGGGATTGAGATTGTCGATCCCCACCACCCGGTATCCTGTTTCAAGGAGCCTTTTGGACAGATGAAACCCGATGAAGCCTGCGGCCCCGGTGACCACCACGGCGGGATCTTGAGCCTTCATGTAGGCCTCCTTTAATTGGAAAATGGTATAAAAAAAGGTTGCCCCGGAACTGTAGGTGATTTTGTATCCGGAGACAACCTTTTTGTTTTCGCCTAAAAGGACGGATTCTGATCCGTCAGGTCAGGCAGGGGAGGGGATGGGCAGGGTTACATCATACCGCCCATGCCGCCCATGCCGCCCATACCGCCCATACCGCCGCCTGGAGGCATGCCTCCTCCGCCTCCGGAGTTTTCTTCCGGTTTCTCGGCAATCATGGCCTCGGTGGTCAACAGCAGGGAGGAGACGGACGATGCATTCTGAAGGGCGAACCGGGTCACCTTGGTGGGATCAATGATCCCGGCCTTGATCATGTCCTCATACTCGCCGGTTTCCGCATTGTAGCCGAATGCGTCCTTGCCTTCCTTGACCTTTTCCACCACCACAGACCCCTCGGCCCCGGCGTTGTTGACGATCTGGCGAATGGGCTCTTCCAGGGCCCGCATGACCAGATTCACGCCCGGCTTCTGTTCGCCTTCCGCTTTCAACGCGGCAATGGCGGGGATGGCTCTCAACAGGGCCACACCGCCTCCGGGCACCACGCCCTCTTCCACTGCGGCGCGGGTGGCGTTCAGGGCGTCCTCCACCCTGGCCTTTTTCTCCTTCATTTCGATCTCGGTGGCCGCCCCCACATTGATTACGGCCACGCCGCCGATCAGCTTGGCCAGCCGTTCCTGCAGCTTTTCCCGGTCATAATCAGAGGTGGTCTCATCGATCTGCGCACGGATCTGTTTGACCCTCCCTTCCAGATCGGCCCTTTCGCCACCGCCGTCCACGATGGTGGTGTTGTCTTTATCGATGCTGACGGTCTTGGCCGTACCCAGGTCGTTGAGGGTAATGTTTTCCAGTTTAAGCCCTAAGTCTTCCGAGATCACGCGGCCGCCGGTGAGGATGGCAATATCTTCCAGCATGGCCTTGCGGCGGTCACCAAACCCCGGGGCCTTGACTGCGGTGACCTGGAGGGTGCCTCTCAGCTTGTTCACCACCAGGGTGGCCAGGGCCTCCCCTTCCACATCTTCTGAAATGATCAGGAGGGGCTTATTCATCTTGGCGATCTGCTCCAAAATAGGCACCAGGTCCTTCATGTTGCTGATCTTTTTCTCATGAAGAAGGATGTAGGGCTCACTCAACTCCGCCACCATCTTTTCGGCGTCCGTCACAAAGTAGGGAGAGAGATAGCCCCGGTCAAACTGCATCCCCTCCACCACTTCCAGGCTGGTCTCCATGCTCTTGGCCTCTTCCACCGTGATGACCCCTTCTTTACCCACCTTGTTCATGGCCTCGGCAATGATATTCCCGATGGTGGCGTCATTATTGGCGGAGATGGTGCCGATCTGGGCGATTTCATCCTGGTCCTTGGTGGGTTTGGAAAGTTTCTTGAGTTCCTCCACCGCCACTTCCACGGCCTTCTCGATCCCTCGTTTGATGGACATGGGATTGACCCCGGCGGCCACCAGCTTGGAGCCTTCCCGGTAGATGGCCTGGGCCAGGACCGTGGCGGTGGTGGTGCCGTCCCCGGCCACATCAGAGGTCTTGGAGGCCACTTCCTTGACCATCTGAGCACCCATGTTTTCAAATTTATCTTCCAGCTCGATCTCCTTGGCCACCGTAACCCCGTCTTTGGTAATGTTGGGGGCGCCAAAGGATTTGTCCAAAAGCACATTTCGTCCTTTGGGACCCAAGGTGACCTTTACTGCATTGGCTAAGGTATCAATCCCTCTCAGGATCGCTTCCCTGGCCTTAACATCATACTTAATCTCTTTTGCCATACGTAATTTCCTCCTTGAAAATTTTTTTTGGTGTTCGATTTGCCATTTGGTGAACCACAGGGACTATTCGACTACGGCAATGATGTCATCTTCTCTCATGATGAGGTGTTCTTCTCCATCGATATTGATATCTGTGCCCGCATATTTTCCAAAAAGGACCCTGTCCCCGGCCTTCACTTCGAGGGCGATCTTCTTGCCGTCATCCCCGACTTTGCCGTCCCCCACTGCGATGACTTTGCCTTCTACCGGCTTTTCCTTTGCAGTATCCGGGATAATGATTCCGCCTTTGGTCTTCTCTTCTTCCTCAACTCTCTTTACGATTACGCGATCATGAAGTGGTCTTACTTTCATCTCATTCATCTCCTCTCAAAAGTTTCATTTTTGTTGTTTTGGCAAAACAGCCAGTCTGTTCTTCAAGAATCCTGATTTCACCTCCTTACACGTATTCTACATTTCAATATATCATGCCTTCCTGATGCCATGGGCATGGGGGAAAGCCATACATACGAATCAAGTCCATGGGCCGCTCGGTTTTCAGTAGCATTGGTGTGCGGGAGAGATTTCTTGAATCCCTAACTAAAAAAACAACATAGCACCCCGAAAACTCTCAAATCTGAAACAAAATAATATCGACCTTGGGAATGTCAAGAGGGAGGGAAAAAAAGATTTTCAGGTCGGGGTGATTTCCGAACTCCTGAAAGGGGGGTGCGTCATCCATCAATGGTCCGTTTATCCGGTACTCAGCCGCCACATCAGGGTCTCTCGAATCCCGCTGCTTAGATCCACTTCAGGGACCCAGCCCAAGGATTGGCGGGCCTTTTTTACGATTAGGCAGCTTCGGGTGAGATCACCGGGCCGGGCCATGGCCGTTTTGGGCACGGCGAGTTCTTCCCGGACCGCACTCATTTCCTGAAAGGCCTCAAAGATGGTGTGGTACAGGTCCAGGGTGCGGGTTTCCACCCCGGTGCCAATATTAAAGACCTCGCAACTCCCGGTGGTTAAGGCCAGAACATTGGCCCGCACGATATCGCCCACATAACAATAATCGCGCACCATGCCTGCAGGCGCATCAGGGAAATGGTTCACGGTGGAGGGGATCCCTTTCACAAGATTGTTCATGAAGATGGCCACCACCCCCGCCTCTGCGTGGGCCACCTGCCTGGGGCCGTAGACGTTGGCATACCGAAGGGTGGTGTAATCCAGCCCATATTGGTGCCGGTAATAGGCCAAATAGTGTTCGGATGCGTATTTGGTTATGGCGTAAGGGGAAAGGGGGGTGGGCTGGCAGGACTCTGAGGTGGGGTATTCGGGGGCCTCCCCATACACGGCCCCGCCGGAGGAGATGAAGACCATCTTCCGAACACCGGCGGCCACGGCCGCCTCCAGGAGATTCAGCACCCCTTTGATATTGACATCCGCATCAAATTGCGGATCTGATACGGATGCGGGCACGCTCATCTGGGCTGCGTGGTGATTGATCACGTCCGGTTTTTCGCGCCTGATAAGGGCGCCGGTGTCCGGAGAACGGATATCCAGCTCATAAAAACGGGCTGCCGGGTTGACGTTGGTCCGCTTTCCAGTGTAAAGGTTATCCACCACCAGGACCTCATGGCCCTCATGGAGCAGGCCGTCCACCACATGAGAACCGATAAATCCGGCGCCTCCGGTGACCATTATTTTCATGGGATTGCCTCCATTTTGAAGTTTACGCCCGCTTCTCGCCGGGAGGCACCCGGACGCAGAGTGCCGAAGGTCTTTCACAGACCTGTGTGAAGGGGACCGTAGCAGGGAAGGGAATGGAAAATCAAGGAAAAGGTTCAACGGGGGATGGGGGCATTGAAAGTTCAAAAGGGTGGTTTATATTAGACGGTTACACGCCCCGCCCGCGGCGCCGGGATTGACTGCGGGTTTTTTGGACCACAAACAGACCGATCTACGCTATGACAAGAGCATGAAAGAGAAATACCATAACATCCTGGATCAGATCGGCGGAACCCCCCTGGTGCCGCTGAGACGCCTGAACCCCCATAAGGGTGTGGAAATTCTGGCCAAGCTGGAATATTTCAATCCCGGGGGGTCCATAAAGGACCGGGCGGCCCTGAGCATGATCGAGGCGGCGGAGAAATCCGGTGAATTGACTAAGGACAAGGTCATTCTGGAGGCCACCAGCGGCAATACAGGGATCGGACTCGCCATGGTGGCGTCGGTGAAGGGGTACCGAATCCTCCTCACCATGTCCGAGGCGGTGAGCGAGGAACGGGTGAAGATCCTCAAGGCTCTCGGTGCGGAGATCCGGTTCACGCCTGCCCGCCTCGGTACGGACGGGGCCATTGAGCAGAGCTATAAGATGCTCCGGGAAGACCCTCAGACCTACTGGCTGGCCGACCAGTTCAACAACGAAGCCAACTGGCTGGCCCATTATCATGGGACCGCCATGGAGATCTGGGAACAGACCCATGGGGATCTTGACGCGGTGGTGGTCACCATGGGGACCACCGGCACCCTCATGGGGCTTGCCCGGCGGTTTCGGGAACTGGACCCCCGTATCCGGGTCATCGGCGTGGAGCCCTTTCTGGGGCATAAGATTCAGGGACTCAAGAATATGAAGGAGTCTTACCGACCGGAGATATTCCAAAAGGACATGCCCCACAGGATTATCAAGGTCGATGACGAGGAGGCCTACGAGATGGCCCGGCAGCTGGCCAAAATGGAGGGCATATTCGTGGGCATGAGTTCGGGCGCGGCCATGGCCATTGCCCTCAAAGTGGCCGGGGAGATGGAAAACGGCGCCATCGCAGTGATTTTTCCGGACGGGGGAGAGCGATACCTGAGCACCCCCCTGTTTGTGGCCAAAAAGCGGACCGGGTTGAAGATCTTTAACACCCTCACCCGGAGAAAAGAGGAGTTTATCCCCATTCGGGAAAATGAAGTCACCCTGTATTCCTGTGGTCCCACCCTCTGCCAGTTCATTGATCTGGGTCAGTGCAGGCGGATCCTTTTTTCGGATCTGGTCAGGCGATACATGGAATTCAAGGGCTATGCGGTGACCCAGATCATGAATCTCACCGACCTGGATGATCGCACCATCGAAGGGGCCAGGGCCGCGGGCATTTCTTTGAAGGCCTTTACAGACCAATTCCACGAGGCACTCATGTCGGATCTGGATCAGCTCAATATCAAGCGGGCCACGGCATATCCCAGGCCGAGCGAACACATCGACGACATGATCCGGTTGGTGGAAAAACTCATTGCCAAGGGATATGCCTATGAAAAGCTGCGATCCATCTATTTCGATATCTCCCGGTTCCCGGAATACGGCAGGCTTTCCCGAATCGACCTGGACAAAATCCAGGTGGGGAAAACCGTGGACCTGGATCAATATGAAAAGGAAAACCCGCGGGATTTTACCCTGCTCAAACGATCCACGCTCAACGAGCTCAAGAGCGGGATATTCTTCGAGACCCAGTGGGGCCATGTGCGTCCCGGGTGGCATCTGGAGTGTGCCGCCATGGCCATGAAGTATTTATCGCCTCCTTACGATATCCACACCAGCGGGGTTGAGCTCATCTTTCCCCATCATGAAAATGCCATTGCCATCAGTAAGGCCGCCATTGACAGCCCTCTGGCCCATTACTGGTTGCACAACGAACCGGTAACCGCCGTGGATGAGACCGATCCAAGCGAGGCGGAAAACGGGCGACTCACCCTGACAGAGCTCCTGGAGCAGGGGGTTACGGGGAGGGAGGTTCGGTATTGGATTTTGAGCAGGCATTATCGCAAACGGATCTTTTTTTCAAAGGCCAAGTTTGCAGGCGCAAAAAATACGTTGCGTCATCTTGACAAATTTGTGCAGAAACTTCATTTTTCTCCATTGGCCCCCACTGATCCGGAAGTGGATCAAGCGGTCTATGCCCTGCGGCACCAGTTTACCGAGGCCATGGATGATGATTTTAACGTATCCCAGGCCCTGGCCGCGCTGTTTCGGTTTACGCGAAAGATGAACAAGAAGATGGATGGGGGCGGCCTGTCCGAGGATGACCGGCAAAAGGCCCTGGAGGCATTGGACGGCATCAATTCCGTACTGGGGATTATGGAACTGACCCTTCCCGAGGGGGATAGGGAGGTGGAAGAACGGATCGCCGAGCGGGAACAGGCCAGGCGAGAGCGGGATTGGGAACGGGCGGATCGCATTCGAGACCAGCTCGCAGAAAAGGGTATTGAGATTACCGACACGCCCCGGGGGCCCCTGTGGAAAAGAACCTGAGTCCCGAGGTTTCAGGTTTCAGCAAACAACAAACCCTGACACCCGAAACCTGACACCTGACACCTTTATCGCTAATGATTCAAAAGCGTTACCTCAATAAAACATCTTCGCTTTTTGCATAGAAGTTTCAATCTAAGACTCTATAGCGGATCAGGGAGGGACATGCCCATATATGAATATGAAAGCATGACGCCTGAAAAGGCGTGCCGGGAATGTGTGCGGCGGTTTGAAGTGGTTCAGGGCATTCATGAGCCACCCTTGACGGATTGCCCGCACTGTGGTCAGCCGGTACGAAAGGTCATATCCTGGTGCCATTCTGCGATTATGGAACCCTCTCAAGACCATGTCCGCGTGAATCAGAAAATCGCTGATTATGAAAAACAAGGGATGTGGAGCCATGCCGCAGAGCTGGCAGATACCCATTCGGAGAAGACCCGGGACAAATCCCTGAAGATGCGGGCCATTGACAATTATGAAAAGGCCGGCTACAGCGCTGATACCTTGGCAAAACATGCAGAATCCAACAGCAACTGAAGGAGGGTTGAGTACATGATGCGGATAGGGAAGAACGCTTGCCGTTCAGGTAAAGGGATATTCATGGGAGCGGCGGTGCTGATGTTTCTCATCAGCACGCCCGGGCATGCAAAGAAACCCGAGGCACATAAAGCGCTGCCGCCCAGGGCCATCACTGTCTCTCCGGCGTTTACCGGCGTGGTCATTTCGCAGGGGGAGGATGTGAATATCGATCTTTTGGTGACCAACGGAGGAAGGAAAGACGAAAATATCGACCTCTCTCTTTCGTCCGTACCCCAAGGGTGGAAGGCGAGGATCAAGACCTATGATTTCGGGGTGACCGGGGTTTATGTGAAAAGCGATGAGACCAAGACCCTGACCCTCAGGGTAGTGCCTGATAAGGCGGTACAACCCGGGGATTACCCTGTGGACATCCGTGCGTGCACCCAGGATGATCGGTTGACTTCAACGGCCCGGGTCATGGTGACGGTCAGGGAAAAAAAGGAGGAAAAGGAACCTGAGGGAGTGGAGATCATTACCTCCTATCCGGTCCTCAAAGGCCCCACAGACGGGCAGTTTGAATTCTCCATCGAAATTGAAAACAAATCAGACCAGGACAGCATATTTAATCTGGCGGCGGCAGGCCCTGAAAACTGGGAGATCAGTTTCAAACCCGCCTACGAAGACAAGTATATATCCAGTTTGAGATTGAAAGCGGATCAGCGCCAGACCGTGGCCGTGGAAGTGAAGCCCGACCATCGGGCCGAGCCGGCTTCCTATGCCATAGAGGTTGCCGTCAACTCCGCCAAGGCCCGGGCCCAGGCGGCCCTCACGGTGATCCTTACCGGCACCTATAAGCTGGACGCCGGTACGGCCAACGGGCTTTTGTCCCTCAATGCAGTCAGAGGGGAACAGGCCAACCTCTCTTTTTATGTTCAGAACAACGGGTCTGCGACCCTCCATAATGTTCGTTTTTTGTCTTTCAAACCTGAGAACTGGAAAGTGGAATTCACGCCAAAGTCCATAGATGTCCTTCCGCCCCAGCAACTGGAACAGATCGAAGTGGCCATCATCCCGGCTGAACAGGCCCTGGTGGGGGATTACTCAGTGGGTCTGCGGGCCGAGTGCGGCAATCCGCCCAAGGCGGAAAAGACCATCGAGTTGCGGGTGGGGGTCACCGCATCTGCAGCCTGGGGATGGATTGGGATCGGGATTATCGTATTGGTCATGGCCAGTCTGGTGATTATGTTTATCCGGTTGGGAAGGCGTTAGGATATGGGAACCGAAAGCATTATTGAAACAACCGGCCTGACCAAGGCATACGGCCCCCACCGGGCCGTGAACGGGCTGGATGTCCGGGTCAATGCCGGTGAGATCTTCGGCTTTTTGGGCCCCAACGGGGCCGGGAAGACCACTACCCTCCTCATGCTCCTGGGATTGACCCGGTCTTCAGGGGGCACAGCGAGGGTATGCGGGCTGGACCCCTCCCGCCATGCCCGGGCCATTAAACAGCGGGTGGGATACCTCCCGGAGAATGTAGGGTTTTATGGGGATATGACCGCTGTGGAAAGCCTTCAGTATGTGGCTGCGCTGAACGGCATGGGGAAACAGGAGACCCATGAGCGGATCCATGAGGTGCTTCAACTGGTGGGACTCGAACAGAGCTCCCGGAAAAAGACCGGAGCCTTTTCACGGGGGATGAAGCAGCGCCTCGGCGTGGCAGAAGTCCTCATCAAGGCTCCTGAAGTCCTTTTTTTAGACGAACCCACCCTGGGGTTGGACCCTGAAGGGGCCATTCAACTGATTGATCTGATCCAGTCATTGAACCAGGAGCGCCAGATTACCGTACTCCTCTCCTCTCACCATCTCCACCAGGTCCAGAAGATCTCCCATCGCGTGGGCATTATGATCGACGGCAATCTGGTGGCCGAAGGGACCATTGAATCGCTGGCAGAGGAGAGATTCGGGTTGGGAGAAAAGGAATATACATTGGAAGAGATCTACATGAAATACTTCCAGGAGGTATGATATGCAGGGCCTGTATGCTGTTTTCACCAAAGAGCTTCAGGATCATTTCAGTAGTTTCAGGTTTGCCATCCTCTTTGCCCTGATTGCCATGGTCAGTTTTATCACCAGCTACATGGCCGCCATTCATCTGAGCGAGAATCTGGAGAATCTCTCCTCCACCCGATTCCCCTTTCTGACCCTTTTCAGTACGCCCGGGGCGGTCTTTTCCATGGTTCAGTTCGTGGCCTTTTTCGGGCCCCTGATCGGCCTGGTGCTGGGATTTGATGCCATTAACCGGGAGCGGGCCCAGGGGACGCTCATCAAGGTGGTGTCCCAGCCCATATATCGCGATGCCGTGATCAATGGAAAATTCCTGGCCGGAGTCGCCACCATTTCCATTATGCTCACGTCCATCGTGTTGGTCATCACCGGTTTCGGCCTGGCCATCGTAGGGGTGGTGCCGGGGGTGGGGGAGATAGGGCGTCTTATCATCTACCTGGTGATCAGCATATTCTACGTCTCTTTCTGGCTGGGGCTCTCCATCCTTTTCTCCATCCTCTTGAAGAGTGTCGCCACCTCGGCCCTTACCTCCGTGGCCCTGTGGATCTTCTTATCCTTTTTTGTTACTCTGGGGGCGGAGGCCGTTGCCAACTCGGTGGCGCCGGTGGACCCCAACAAAAATGTGCCGCCGGAAATGGTGATCCAAAACGCAAAGATCAAGAAGATGGTATCCCTCTGCTCCCCCATGGTTTTGTACAACGACGCCACGGCCACTATTATCGATCCCATGAGAAATACCACCCGTTCCCTGGTCCTCATGGGTCCCATGGAAGAACTTCTCTCCTCCCGTTTTCAAAATCCCCTGGCCTTGACTCAGAGCATTTTGGTGGTATTGCCCTATATTACGGTACTCATCGCCATCACCCTGGTCTGCTTCACGGTTTCCTACCTGGTCTTCATGTTGCAGGAGATCAGGACGTGATGCCGCTAAGGGCTCACTCAAAAATAAATTCACAGAATAGACGCTCAGATTTGGGTCAGATTTGGTCGTCGCGATTGAGTGAGCCCTAAGGAGCCTTATCTGACAAGCAGGTAGGAACAAAACCGGGAATCCAGGGCCTGTGTGGGGACCCATCGGTACTCTTCCTGAAAGGCCTCCCACAAACGGGTGAGGGCGTCTTCAAGGGCGGATCGGATCTCTGGGGACTGGTCTGAGACGTATGCGGTAAAATCCCGGACAAAAACCGCTTCATACCCCGGCATCTCAAATGGGGGACCCGCCTCGTTTTGCCTCAACAGCTCAAATAAACGGTCCATCTGTGAAACGGAAACGGGGGCGAAGGCAGGCTTTTGGTCCAGGAGGGCCCTGGCCCAGAAGGTCAAGAGGAGTTGATCATATTTGAACTGTGAGGTCTCATTCGCGGTCGGTAAGGGGTAGTTTCCGGTTAATTCCAGAAACAGGCGATCCAGGGCGATCATCCGGTGAAGGACATTCCGGGCGTGTTCCAGATCCTGAGCATACTCAAAATCCCTGTATGGTTCGTCTGCCTTTTCAGGGGCGAAGACCAGCGGTTTTTCTTTCACCAGCCCGGTCAGGGTACCGGCCCAGTCGTCAGGCCAGAACCC
The DNA here is from genome assembly GCA_021737425.1 of Deltaproteobacteria bacterium. Classification (GTDB taxonomy): domain Bacteria; phylum Desulfobacterota; class DSM-4660; order Desulfatiglandales; family Desulfatiglandaceae; genus JAIPDZ01. Next base: position 14,749 of record JAIPDZ010000033.1, on the reverse strand, counting down.
GTATCCCATGTGGTTCTCCAAAAACCAATTCTCCCGGAGCCATCGCTCCGCCTCCCATTTCAGTTTGAGGGCCAGTCCGAATCCCACGCGAAACAGATGGCGCAGGGGGTTGGCCCGTAAAAGTGCCTCTGCGGCAGATGCATCCTCATGGCAGAGGTTCTCCAGGGTCAGGTTGACGTACCCGCCTGCCTTCCGGCAGGTCTGCTTCAAGGTATCCGCATCCGCAGCCAACTGTTGGTCTGCCGAGAGGACCTGGTTGCACAGCCCGGCGAATTCAAGGCGCATCCTGTCTTGTTCCCGGGGTTCCGTGATTAGACGGATGGCCCGGGTCAACAGGTTCTTGCCCATGGCCGCATAAAACGGCATATAGGGAGAGAGATCAAACACCTCTTCTTCGGGCGGCATACCCGGTTTGGAATCTCCATCCCTTTTCAAGGCTTCCGGGTCCAGGGGTGCATAAATGGGCAGGGCCTCCTCCAGGGGGAGGAATCCGTGTTCTGCGAGACGCACGTTCTTCATCCGGTACATCTCTTCCTCAAGCTCTGCCGGGAGAACCCCTGCCAGCCCCAGAAGCAGGGCCTGATATCTGAGCTGATCCGTATGGGCCATGGTCTTCAAGATGCCTTCGATGGTCCTCTTATATTCTCCCTGGCGCACCTGAATATAATAGACCCCATCAAAGGTGATGAACCCGCTCTCCAGGTCGAGGGGATCGTCCGGATCCTGGATCTTTACCTCAATGCCTTTGAAAAGCGAATAAAAGGCCAGGGATTGTCCATCCGAGAACAGCCAGCGGGTTAGACGTTCCGGGTCTGCCTGTTGGAGTTTATGGAGCCACTCGAACGTCCGGGGCATATTGAGGCGGTCGGCTTCCCAGAGTTCCAGATCCAGGACATATTGCCACTGTTGCTCAGAGGCGAGTTCCAGCAACAAAACCGCGTTCTCATCTTGGTCCAGTTGTTTGAGCAGCCAGTAAAAATCATCCCCGGCCATATGCCGGACCGCTTTTGGGGGATCAGGTTCTTTCAGAATACGGGCTATCAGCTGGTTTCCGCTCAGGGGATACAGGGACTGAAGGGATGTGCCCTTTGCAGAAAGGGGGGGGGATGCGGGTCTGCTATTGGACATGGCTTGGGGGCTCCCTCTGCTCACCGATAAAGTCTATCATAACCATAAATCATATCGGTGAAAAACGCTGGTGTCAATCACTGAACATCCCTTCTCTATCAAACCAAAGAGAAGGCGGGCTGGATAAGGGGTCTTGAGGGCAAACCGAATGACCCCCTGGGCCGTACCGGAGCATTGACACTTTTGCGCCATTCCTTTATAGTCGAACCACCTTGGCAACCTACGGAACCCATACACGGCAGGGAGGCGACAGATGAAAGTAAATGTGGGGGTGTTATCGGCAGGCGGCGATTGCCCTGGGATTAACAGCGCCGTTCACTGGCTGGTGAACTCGGCCCTGGACAGGGACCTGGTGCCGGTTCGGGGGGTGATGTTCAATATCCTGGGAATCCGGGACGGATGGAAGGGGTTGGTGGAAATCAACCCGGACAAGCGCGCCAGCGTCAACCAGTGGATTATGCGTCTCGACAACGATGTGGTTCGAACATGGGACCGGTATGGAGGCACCCGCCTGGGCACCAGCCGGATCAACCCCTTGGCGCCCCAGGATGACAAAACAGAGATTATTGTAAAAAACTGTAAGAAGCTGGGCCTGGATGCCCTGGTGGTGCTGGGCGGGAGCGAAAATCTCGGTGTGGCGTACCGCCTGTACAAGGAAGGGGTCAAGATCATCGGCATCCCCAAGACCATTGACAAGGATCTCTCTGAAACCGACTACACCCTGGGGTTTGATTCGGCGGTGAACATCATTACCGAAGATATAGACCGGCTGCGGGTGACCGCAGGATCCCACAACCGGATCTTTGTGGTGGAATGCATGGGCAGAAAGGCGGGATGGCTCGCGCTGGAAGGTGGAGAGGCCTCGGGCGCCGCCATCATCTTGATTCCTGAACACGATTTTCTGATGGACCGGGTGGTGGAATTGTTGAAGATGCGGAAAAAGGCGGGAGAGCGGTACAGCATCGTTCTGATCTCCGAAGGGGCGAAGCCCAGGGGAATGGAGCCGGTTCGGGAGAGACGGGGAAAAGACGGGTTCGGACATTTCTACCTGGGCGGCGTTGGGGGATTCGTTGCCGAGGAGATCGAGAAAAGCAGCAACATGGAAGTCCGGTATGTGGCCCTCAGGCACCTGCAGAGAGGGGGCGCCCCCACGGCCTATGACCGGCGGATGGGCAGAAAATTCGGCGTGGCCGCCATTGACATGATCGTAAACGAAGACTTCGGCCGCATGGTGGCCTTACACCAGGGTCGCATTGAATCGGTGCCCCTGAAAAAGGCCTTGGATAAACTGCATCTCGTGGATGTGGAACAGTACTACAATACCAAAAACTACCGGACCCTGGATCAGATCATTTAAAAAACGCCTACGAGAAAATCTTGCCCGGATTTAAGATCCCCTCGGGATCAAAGGCCTTTTTGATTCGTACCATGAGGTCCAGGCCGGGCCGGGGGATCTCCATTTCCAGGTAAGGGGCCTTGGTAATCCCGATACCGTGCTCGCCGGTCAGGGTGCCGTGGAATTCGATCACCTTTTGAAACAGCCGGTGTACGGCAATCCGGGCATGGTCCAACTGCTCGGGATCTTCTTTGTCCAGCATGATATTGACATGGATATTTCCATCTCCCGCATGGCCGAAGGATGCAATGGGGAGATGGTATTCTTGGGCCATCTGCTCTAAGAAGCTGACCAGGGCCGCCATCCGGCTCCTGGGAACCACCACGTCCTCGTTGATCTTGTGGGGGTTCAACTTGAACAGGGAAGGGGAGACGTTTCTGCGGGCCTCCCACAATTGCTCAGCCTCCTCCTCATTGGCAGCCGCCTCAAAATGAAGGGCGCCCCCCTGGAGGCAAACCGCTTTTATGGTCTCCGCCTGACGCCGAAGAAGCGCCTCGTCCCCGTCCACTTCGATGAGGAGCATGGCCCCCGCATCGGTGGGGATGGGCAATTCCAATTCCTCTCTGACACAATTGATGCTCAGTCGGTCCATAAACTCCAGAATGGTGGGAATAATTCGATTGCGGACAATATCGGAAACCGTCTGAACTGCGGCGGAGACCTGGGGAAAAAAAGCAATCATGGTGGCTTTTGCCTCGGGTTTGGGAATCAGGCGGAGGGTCACCGCGGTGATGACCGCCAAGGTCCCCTCAGACCCGATGATGAGACGGGTCAGATCGTACCCGGCCACCCCTTTCATGGTCTGTACCCCGGTATCCAGGATCTCTCCGGTGGGAAGGACCACTTTCAGTCCCAAAACGTAATCCCGGGTGACCCCGTATTTCACGGCCCTGAGGCCGCCGGCGCATTCCGCCACATTGCCGCCGATGGTGGAGATGTTGAGGCTGGCCGGATCAGGGGGATAAAAGAGGCCCAACCCCTCTACCGCCTGTTGCAGACGGGCGGTGATGACCCCGGGTTCCACTCTGGCGATGAGGTTGTCTGGATCAATGGCCAGGATTTGGTCCAAGCGGTTCATGGCCATGACCAGACCCCCCTGGACCGGAAGCGCCCCCCCGGACATGCCGCTCCCCGCACCTCTGGGGATCACAGGGACCTGGTGCCGGGTGGCCAGGGAAAGGATTTGGGACACCTCATGGCTGTCCCGGGGAAAGACCACGGCATCCGGCATGAACGACAGTCGGGTGGCATCGGTGCCGTATTCGGACAGGCAGGATGCATCGGTGATCAGGTGGGCCTTTCCCACCATCTCGGACAATCGGGTGAGCAGGTGGGGATCGATCATGGGCTCACAGGGGTGCGGCTGGTGAGGGCCCGTTCCAGGGTCATCCGGTCCATGTATTTGAGGTCCCCGCCCATGGGGACGCCCAGGGCGATCCGGGTGATGTTGAGCCGGGGGTCCTTCTCATACAGGGCCTTGGTAAGATAGGTGGCGGTAGCCTCCCCGCCGGTGGTGGGATTGGTGGCGATGATGATTTCCTGGATGCCCTCTGGTTCCAGTCGGTCCAGGAGTCTGTGGATTTTCAAATCTTCCGGACCGACCCCATCCAAGGGGGAGAGGACCCCGTTGAGGACATGGTACCTCCCTTTGAATTTCCCGGAACTCTCCAGTGCCAGTTGATCTCCGGGGCCTTCCACAATGCAGATGGACCCATTGGCCCGGTTTTCATTGCTGCAGATGGCACAGGGGTCGTCATCCGTCAAATTAAAACACACAGAGCAGAATCGAATCTTCTCTTTGACTTCCACCAGGCTTCGGGCCAGCCCTTCGGCCAGATCCCGTCTGCTTCGTAATATATGGAGGGCCACCCGGGTAGCGGATTTCTGGCCGATACCGGGAAGCCTTGACAGTTGCTCAATTAGATTTTCAAGTGATGGCGGATAGATACCCATAGCAATGAATGTCAGTTGTTAAGGTTTGAACTGGAGGTTTCTTTGGGTTCCGATCAGGTGAGCCCCGGCATCCCCGGAATATTCATCCCCTTGGTCAGTTTTCCCATCTCCTCGTTGACCATCTCCTTTGCCTTGGACAGGGCATCGTTCACGGCGGCCATCACCAGGTCCTGGAGCATTTCCAGATCCTCCGGGTCTACCACCTCCGGGTCGATGGTAATGGAGACGATTTCCTGTCCCCCGTTTGCCACTGCCGTGACCATGCCGCCCCCGGAAGATGCCTCCACGGTTTGGTCATTCAACTCCTCCTGGAGTTTGGCCATCTTGGATTGAAACTGCTGGGCCTGCTTCATGAGTTGGCCCATGTTGGGCATTCCTTTCATCTTGGTTACCTCCTACGGTAAAGAATCTCGCAGCACTTTAGGTTCTCGGTTTGGACTTCTCAACAAAAAGCCAACATGTTTTGGCTTCATTCACTTGGTTTGCGTACCCTGTCCCGGCCCCGGCCCCGGTTTGCCCGGGCCGTCTGCGCCCACCACGCTCCCTTCGAAGAGATCCATGACCTGGTGGGCCGTGGGAGGAAGGTCCGGTTCGGATGCAGGGTTGGAGGCCGGTGCGGGTTCAGGGGATGTGACGGCCGGATCGGGATCGGCCGGGGTGATTTTTATGCGGACCTCCTTCTCGAAGAACCTTCGGCAGTAATCCGTGAGTTGGGCATATCGTTGAGGATCGTCAAAAAAGGTTGACGAAAATGAGGGTCTCCCGCTCTTGATCTCCAGCAAATTGCCGGACAGGTCCAAAAATTCCCAATCCTTGAGAACACTGTATACGACCTGGTTTTCAGAGGAGAGAAAGGCCAGAAACTCCTTCCATCCCTTTTCCTGAACATTTGGTTTCGACCAATTGGCCCCAGGGTCTGACAGCCGCCCCTCTGCCGGGGACGTCTCATGGGGAAGGGGGGAGAGGAGCCGTTTTTCCAGGGCTTCCAATTTGTGTAAAACCGCCTCAAAAGAGAGGAGGTCGCCCAGGCGCGACAGCTTTATGAGGGTGGTTTCCAGGACCAGCCGGGGGTGGGTGGTGAACCTCAGGTCTTCCTCTCGGTTGATCATGAAATTGAGCAAAAGCTGGAGCCGCTCCTCTCCGGCGGCCCGGGCCTGCCGAACCAGCTCCTCCCGGTCACTTTCGCTCATATCGAGAAGATGGCCTTTTGGGGCGATCAGGCTGATGAGAAGGTTTCTGAACTGCTGCATGAGGGTGCGGTAGAAATCCTTGATATCGTAGCCATAGGTATAGATCTTATCCACAATGTCCAGGCACCTATCCGCCTTTCCCTCAATAATGGCGGCCGAGGATTCAAAGAGAATATCCCGATCCACAATCCCCAGGGTGCGGATGATGTCCCTTTCCGCCACCTTTTGGCCCGCAAAAGAGATGACCTGATCCAGAAGGCTTTCCGCATCCCGCATGCTCCCTTCGGCCTCTCCGGCGATGACGGCCAATCCGGCGCGCTCAATTTGGATGCCCTCTTTTTCAGCGATTCTAACCATGTGATCCACGATCAGATTCAGGGGGATGCGCTTGAAATCATATCGCTGGCATCGGGATAAGATGGTGACAGGGACTTTGTGGGGCTCGGTGGTGGCAAATATGAATTTGACGTGATCCGGCGGCTCCTCCAGGGTCTTGAGAAGGGCGTTGAAGGCCGGGAGGGTAAGCATATGTACTTCGTCAATGATATAGATACGATAGGTGCAGGTGGAGGGCATGTACTTGATGTTTTCTCTCAACTCCCGGATTTCATCAATGCCCCGGTTGGAGGCCCCGTCGATTTCCTGGATATCCACGGCTGACCCATGGGTGATCTCCCTGCACACCGGGCACCGGTTGCAGGGGATCCCCGGCTCTCCCTCGCTGCAGTTAATGGCCTTGGCAAAAATCCGGGCCACAGACGTCTTGCCCACACCTCTGGGGCCGCTGAAGAGATAGGCATGGGCGAGCCTGCCGGTGGCCAGCGCATTTCGCAGGGTATCTGTTATGTGTTCCTGGCCGATGACGTCCGTAAACAGCTGGGGACGCCACTTTCTGGCCAATACCTCGTAAGGCATATCAAATCCTTCAACTTCGGCCGGATGCGTCAAGCCCGCGGATTGAAAAGGTCTTCACGTCTTTATGGGCTTATGTTGCGCCCGGTGTATTGTGAGAATGTGCCGCAGTTCTACCTGGGGTGTGTATGGTTAATGGCGGAGAGAGAGGGATTCGAACCCTCGGTACCACGGTTAGTAGTACACGCGATTTCCAGTCGCGCTCCTTCGGCCAACTCGGACATCTCTCCGCAAGTGAAAGGCGCCATAAACGCGTACAATGGCGATGAGTGTTTCACCATTGCCGTTTGCCTGTCAAGCGATCCCTAAAAAAACAAGCCGTATTTTTGCTGAAAGCCCTAAAAATATACATCTCAGTAAGAAGGTAATGGCGGAGAGGGTGGGATTCGAACCCACGTGCCCCGCTATTCACGGGACAAATCGATTTCGAGTCGACCCCGTTACGACCACTTCGGTACCTCTCCGCAAATTTACCGGCGGGCCCTGAAAAAATCCTGCATCAGGCTCCGGCACGCTTCTGCCATGATGCCGGGTGTAATCTCTATGTGGTGATTGAGGTGCTCATCCCGGCCGATGTTATAGAGTGAGCCCGCGGCCCCGGCCTTGGGATCATGAGCCCCAAAGACCAGCCGGGCGATCCTGGCATTCACCGCCGCCCCCATGCACATGACACAAGGCTCAAGGGTCACCACCAGCACGGATCCGGGGAGCCGGTAGTTCCCGCAGGCCAGGGCCGCCTTTCTGAGCGCCTGTATCTCGGCATGGGCCGTGGGATCCCTGAGGGAGATGGGCTGGTTGTGCCCCCTGGCCTGGACCCGGCCCTCTACATCGGCCACTACCGCCCCCACCGGGACTTCCCCCGCGGCAAAGGCCTTTTCCGCCTCTCTCAGTGCCTGGGTCATCAAATGGTAAAGATCGAGCGCCATGTTTCCATATTTCTTATAATACTTTTTGGGCTCTCGTCAACCTGTGTATTCGCTTTTCCGGCCCGGGATCACGCCCCCTTGTAATTGCCCTTGCGATTCTCTATGCGGGCCGCCATGACCTCGAACAGGTCCTCGGAAGGGAGGATCATACTGGATCTGGCCGCGTTGTATTCCAGGGATTCTTCTAAGGTGGCCCCTTCATCAAACAGGAAAACTTCCTTGGCCCCTTGAACGGCGAGGGGCGGGTTGTCCGCGATCTCCCGGGCCATTTCCATGGCCGCACCCTCCAGGGCCGCGGTGTCGGGATACACCGAATTGACCAGATGGATTTCCTTGGCCCTCTCGGCATCGAATGGGTGACCCCTGAAGGCGATTTCCCTGGCGTGACCCGGCCCCACCACCTTGGGGAGGCGTTGCAGGCCGCCTACGTCGGTGATGATGGCCAGGGTGGCCTCAGGAAGGCCGAACAGGGTCTCGCGGGAACAGATCCTGAAGTCACAGCTCAGGATCAGTTCCAGCCCGGCGCCCAGGCAGTGGCCGTGTATTACGGCAATGGTGGGTTTGATAAGCCTTTCCAGCCGGGTGTGGATGGCCTGCACCTTTTGGACCAGATTGAAAAACGTCACCTTTTGGGAGGCCCCCTGAGGTGCGTTTATGGCCTGGATAATATCATTGTCAGGCCCCAGATCGAGCCCGGCGCAAAAGGACTTCCCCTCCCCCCGCAGGAGAAACACCCTGGCCGATTCATCTTCCTCGGCCTGGGCAATGGCCTCATCCAATGCGGTCCACAGTTTCAGGTTCATGGCGTTTCGTTTTTCAGGCCGGTTGAGGGTCAACAGGCCCACCTTCTCTTCTCGATGATAGGTGACCAGCGGTTTGGATGGTGTGTCCATTCGGGTGCCTCCTTATTTTTTTCGGTATAGGGCCAGGATGCCCTGCATGGGGCTCAGGTGGTCCAGACGCTCGAACTCTTCATAGTGGGGCATAATCTTGTTGAGTCCGTACACCATGAAGATGGCGTTCTTCTTGGCCTTTTCCTGTAACAGACCGGCGAATTCCTCATGCATCATTAGATAGGTATAAAACAGGTCGAATTGCGTCAACTCCGTGCCGGTCTGGCGCAGGATGTCTGCGTGGAGGGTCCTGTCGAGTGCGTCTCCGTGAAACAAAAAGATGTTCTGAGGCGGCAGGATCAGGCCGGCCCCTTGAAGCCGGGTTTCGAGTTGAGCCCGAGTGTCCTCGTATTCCGCCAAGGTCCATTCATCGCATTCGATCCCCACCGAAAGCCGGGTCAGGTAACCGAAAAAGAGGTTTACCCGGCCGTCCCCGCATCCCAGATCCAGAAAGGTGGTCTTCCCCGGGGTGATCAGGCCCTCTGTTATGAGTCGGTCTGTACAATTCAAGAGGGTACTCATGTCGCTGGATCTTCTGAAACCCAAGGGGCCCACATCCCCCACCTTGCGCTGATCATAGAATTCGGCCACAGTGGCCAGGCTTTTCCTTAATCGGTGGTCCATTTCTTCAAGCAGGTCTTGATCCGTTCCTTGAGCGCAAACAGGATCTCGATCTCCACTCCCTCCTGTTGCCGAAGGGTTTTGAGCCTGGCAGAGGGAATGGTGTGGGTGATCTTTTTACAGAGGTAATTAATGCAGATGACATGACGGGCCCAGAGCAGACACCCGGTCCGGCCCAGGAAAAAACAGGCGTCCGGGCGCCATGGAACCGTGGGAAGCGTGATCCCCAACAGACGGTTGATCAGCAACAACCATCCGTCGTAGCGGTTTTCCAGACCCGCACCGCAGCATGATCCCCCTTCCTCCACTTCGCATATCCGGCATATCTCACCCACCCCTGTACGATTCATTTCTTCTCTGGAGGCCCGGACCGCGGCCTTCAGCTCGCTTAGCGCACCATAGATAACGGGTTCACTGAGGAGCCGTTTTCCGTATTGGTCATGGGCGTCCCGAACCCATGCGATTTTTTCCGCAATGGGGCTGGAGAGGGAAACGGCCTTGGGCATTATGTGCCCTTCTTTTTGGCGGTTTTGGACTTTTTGGGTTTGGCCTTGTTGTTGCTGTCGTTCCCGAAATTCTTGAGTCCTTCGGCCAGGGATTTCAGTTTTTGGTCCACGAGATAATTAATGCTCCCCTTGGTATAGGTGCCGTCGGCCTTTCGATTGCCCGCCTTTTTTCCGGTGAGGATCTCTATCCCCTGGTCAATGGTTTTCACCGGATAGATATGAAATTTGCCTTTCTCAACCGCCTCCACCACTTCGTGTTTTACCATGAGGTCCTTGACATTGCTATGGGGGATCATCACTCCCTGGTCGTCCCTGGGTCCCATCAACCGGCAGCAATCGAAAAAGCCCTCGATCTTCTCGTTCACCCCGCCGATGGCCTGGATCTCGCCTTTTTGGTTGATGGACCCGGTGACCGCCACATTCTGTTTCAAGGGCACTTCCGAGAGGCTGGAAAGGAGGGCGTAGGCCTCTGTGGAGGAGGCGCTGTCCCCGTCCACTGCCCCGTAGGACTGCTCAAAGGCGATACTGGCGCTTACGGTCAGGGGTTTGTTCTGGGCATACTTCTCCCTCAGATACCCGGCCAGGATGAGTACGCCCTTGTTGTGGGTGTTGCCGGACAGGTCCGCCTCCCGCTCGATATTGATGATCCCTCCCCGGCCCATGGAGGTGGAGGCGGTGATCCGGGAGGGTTTTCCGAAATCATAGTCTCCCAGGGAATAGACGGCCAGCCCATTGACCTGACCCACGTATTCCCCTTGGGTATCGATCATCAGGGTGCCGCGGTCGATCATCTCCCGGATCTGTTCCTCCACCCGGTTGGAACGATAGATCTTGGCGTCTATGGCCTGTCTTAGGTGGGCGGCCTTGACGGTTTTTTCCTGTGCGGTACCGGCGAAATAATCGGCCTCCCGGATCAGGTCCGTAATCTCCAGAAAGCTGGTGGATATCTTCTCCTGCCGCCCTGCCATTCGGACCGCGTGTTCCACCAGTGCGGCTGCAGCAGACCGGTCAAAGGGTCTGAGACCCTCCTCATCGGTCTTGAGTTTGATGAATTGGGTTACCTGCCCGATGGACTGCTCGGTCTTGTCCATGCTGGAACCGAAGTCCGCCCTCACTTTGAATATCTTCTTGAAGTCCTCATCAAAGTTCAACAGCAGGTAATACAGATAGGGATCCGAGATCACCACCACCTTGACCGTCAGATCGATGGGCTCGGGTTTTAATCCGCTGGTGGTGAAGAGGTAAAAGGGATCATAGGTCTGGATCTCCAGTTGTTGGCTTTTGAGGGCCCGTTTCAGGGCCTGCCATACCCCGGGCTCCACCACGGCGTCCAACAGGTTGAATACCAGATATCCGCCGTTGGCCTTGAGCAGGGAGCCGGCCTTGATCTTGCTATAATCGGTTCGCCATACGCCGGACCGGTCCACGATTCGTTCGATACTCCCGAACAGATTGCGGTAGGTGGGATAGCTTTCCACCCGCACGGGGGGGCCTTTTTGGTCGTGATTGTCCACCAAAAGATTGACCTGATAGGGCTGGAAACGGTCCCCTTCACTGAGAAAGGGACTCAGTCCCGGGATCTGCTGCTGGTCCTGGGGCATGAAAATCTTGAGGTTGTCGGCCATTTCCTCCAGCATGTTGTCAACATACTCCTGAATGGCCTTCATCCTGTATTTGTTGCGCAGCTTTTTGGCCAGATCAGAGGCGGTTTTCATGAACATGACCCGGTCCATCTCTTCGATTTTTTCCTGGACCTCTTTCTGAAGATCCCTGAGCTCCAGGAATATCTGATCGATCTGTTCCCTCAGCTCCAGGTATTTCTTTTTCATGGTCTCAAATTCTTCCTTGGGGAACCGGCCCTTTTCCACCATGGCCTCCACCTGGTCGATATGGGTGGGGTTCCCGTCCACCAAAGGCATCACCTCGGGCCGCTTGACCTGCCCCACCTGCATGTCCACTAAGGCGAAGCCTTCCTTTTTTACCTGTTCATCCAGATTTTTGAAAAAACCCTTCCCCTTGGATTCATAGGTTTCCATGATCTCCTTTTTGGTGTTGATATAGTCCTGGCTCTCAAAAAGCTGGGGGATCTGTTTTTTGAGACTCTCCACAAAGTCATGGACATCCTTTTTAAACGCCAGCCCCTCCCCTGCCGGCAGGGTCAGGAGGATGGGGGCCTCGGGGTTTTTGAAGTTGTTCACATAGCACAGATCGTTGGGCACGTCCCCTTTGTGGGTCATTTCCTCCAGAAGCTTCCTGGTGGTGGACAGCCGACCGGTACCCACTTGACCGGTGACAAAGACGTTGTACCCCTTTTTGGTGATTCCCATGCCGAACTTGAATGCCTCCACGCCCCGGTCCTGTCCGATAATCTCCTTGAGGGGCTGGAGGTCTTTGGTGGTGTCAAAAGGGAGGGTGGCCGGATCCAGGGTCCACCTGAGATCTTTGACCGGGACTTCAGGGTACGGTTTTTTCTTGGGCATTTTCAATCTCCTCAGCCGTGCATTAATGGGTATCGATCTGGATGCGCCGGACCTTTTGGGGTTTCTGTCGCGGCGCCACGATGGTCAGGATGCCGTTTTTTAAATGGGCCTTTATTTCGTCCACCTCTACTTTGAACGGGAGGGGGATATGCCGGGTGAAGGTGTGCAGCCTTTCCTCGATTTGCTCATAAAAGCCTTGGGTATTAACGGATTTGGCCTTGCGGGTGCCTCGAATGGTCAGGGTGTCGTGGGCCACGGTGATACTCAAGTCCTTTTGATCAATATTCCCCAGCTCCGCCCTCACCACAAAGGCGTCTTCGGTAACGGATTTGCGGATGGCCGTGGTTCCGGCCAGGGGCCCCAGAAACAGGCTGATGCCCGCTTCGGACCAGCACCGGTCAAACAGCCGATCCATATCCCTTTTCAATTTGCGTAGTTCCCTGTTTTTCCACAGGATCAATTGTGACATGTCATGGCCTCCTCATGCGCGATACCCGTCGGGCGCAGGCGTTTGATCCACATAGACCCGCGAGTCTTCATCCAGGGCAATCCGGCCCCGTGCGATCATCTCTATGGTCTTGGGAAATATCTTCCAGTCCCCCACCGCCTTGAGCTGTTCCTGATGCGCATCCACCGTGGCTGAGAAGGCCGCTTCATCTCGGACCAGTTCTTCCAAAGGCTTGGGAAGGTTTACCGGAAGCGGATCAGAGACCATCAACAGCGGACCGGTATCCACCCCTTCATCGGTCCACAGGGTGGAGGCCCTCAGGGTGGTTTCCCCGGCCAGAATGGCGTCTCTGACCGCATGGTCTCCCACGAATCTTCGCCGGCCGTCCTTGCGGCGGATGGAAAGGTCCGCGGGATGAACATTGACGCAGCGATTCAGGGTGATATAGCTCATGTAGCCGCCCAGGGCAATGACATCCACGTCAAAGGCCTCTACCAGGGCGGCGGCCACCCGGTCATATTGTTTTCTGTTATTCAGCCCTTCGGGGGTTCTCACCGTCCGTTTCAAGCCCCGCTTTTGGTGAAAGGCCCGGATATCATAGCTGACATAAGGGAGGCCGTGCGCAAGGGCGATTCCTTCCCCGGCACACCTGCCGTCCGAGCGATCACTGAAGATAAAGACCGTTTCAAAGGGGCTGCGGGATTCCTGTTCCTCGAGTCGGGCCTGGTGTTCCAGGAGCCGCAGGATGTTGGTGCCTGACCCGGACATGAAGGCGGCCACCCGCATGGGCCGTTGGACGGCATCAGGGTCAAAAATGGGCGCCACCGTCATGACCCATCCTCCATCAATGCCTGCACCGGCTCAAGCCCGTAGGCATCCCCCTGTTCAATGGCCGAAAGCACACTCCCGCCCCCTGTAAAGTAGTAGGCGCGGGAATCGTCCAGACCGGTCATGTAGGGCCCGGGACACAGTTCCTTGAAGACCTGCAGGGTATCTCCTCCGGCAAAAAGCTTCAGCCCCCCCCGGTTGGCGGTGACCGCCTCGTACAGGGCCTGGGAGCCCTCGGGAAACTGGGGCATCATGCCCATGACCGCATTGACAAACAGGGTCTTGGCCGAACCGACGGCCTCCTGGACCCGGTTTTCTTCCAAGGAGCGGGGATCCACATCCAGTAGGTAGTGTATTGAGGTGCGATCTCTTAATCCGTCGATGTCCACTGACCGGTATTCCCCGTCCACCCGCTGGTCCGGATGGTCTGATTCCACCACCCAGGGCATTTCCAGGATCTTGTTCTCTTTTTGATCCATGGCCACCATATCCATGGCCAGGGATCTGTCCGATTCGGAGATGCCGGCGATGGGGAGATCATATTTGGCAGAGAGGTAGGTGTTGTACATGAGGCCCCCCAGGATGAGATGGTCCACCTTTTTATGAAGGGCCTTAAGCGGGCCGATCTTGGTGTCGTACTTGGCGCCGGCCACCACCGCCGCAAAGGGCCTTTCAGGTTCCAGGACCCGGTGAAGGTTCAGCAGTTCTTTTTGCAGCAACAGCCCGGCATAGGAAGGGATCCGGGCGGCCACGTCATAGGTGGAGGCATGGGCCCGCCACGACCCGAAGGCATCGTTCACGTACAAATCCGCCATGGAGGCCATCGCCTCTGTCAGGGCCTCCCGCTCCGGCCCTTCGGCCTCCTCTCCCTTGAACCAGCGGATGTTGGGGAGATAGATCATATCCATCTTCCCGGTCTTCAACAGGTCCAGGGCCCCGGCCATGCTGTCATCCATATGAACGATGCCCGCCTCGGGGTCAATGGGAAACTCCGGCACATGAATCTTTACCGGAAGCTTCTGGGACAGGTAGTCCACAATGGGCCTTACGGATTCCTGGTCCCTGCAGGTGATCCGGCCGGTTTTTTTATCTCTGGGCCGGCCCACATGGGTCATGAGCACCGGCTTCCCCCCGTTGGCCGCAATGTAGTACAGGGTCTGAATGGTGGCATCAATACGGTACGGGTCGGTGATCCTTCCCTTTTTGACCACATTGTGATCCACCCGCAGCAGGATGATGTTATTGCTCAGGGGTGCGTCCTGGATTTTCCTGAGCCGGGAATCCAGTTTTTCCTTTTCCATTTGGCATCCTCCGGCGTTTCATTTATATTTAGGGCTCACTCAAAAATAACTTCCCATTTTCCCATCTCAGCTTCGGGCCATCTTCGGCCGCCGCTCAATCGTGAAGTCCTCGAAATAGTTCACTATTTCTGTGGCTTCACTCAATCGCGACGACCAAATCTGACCCA
>JAIPDZ010000032.1 GCA_021737425.1 Deltaproteobacteria bacterium | reverse complement strand
TTTGGGTCAGATTTGGTCGTCGCGATTGAGTGAAGCCACAGAAATAGTGGACTATTTCGAGGACTTCACGATTGAGCGGCGGCCGAAGATGGCCCGAATCTGAGATGGGAAAATGGGAAGTTATTTTTGAGTGAGCCCTAAGCTTAGACCCTATAAATTGGGAATGCAAATACCATTTATGGGTTCGTTCCGTAAAATGCGGGTTGGGACTGGGTTGTCTCCTACCCTAAATATACCGTATTTACCCCATTGCCCCAGGGTGCTGTTTTGGATTTACTGAAGACGAAATCCGATGGGTTTCCTGCCTCACAGTCAATGAAAGGACATAAACTTCTTCTGAAAGGGAGGTATTACCGTCATGAGCCCAGCTACAGGATCCCGGGGAAGCAGGGATATTCGGGTGTTGGTGGTGGATGATCACGAGGCGGTTCGGGAAGGGTTGGCCTCAGTGTTGGAAAAGGCGTCCGGGGTAGAGCTGGTGGGCGAGGCCGAGAATGGCCGGATTGGGATTGAGATGGCCATGGCCCTGGTCCCCGATGTCATCCTGATGGACATCAATATGCCGGATACAGACGGCATAGAGGCCACCCGTATCATATGCGCCGCATCCCCCCGAATAAAGATTATCGGCTTTTCACTGGACGGGGGTTCGCCTGCCGTAACCGCCATGCTGGAAGCCGGAGCTTCAGCGCATATCAGCAAAGACAGCAGCATGAAAGAGGTGCTAACCGCAATCCGAAAGCATGATGGAAAACGACCGGAGTAGAAGCAGGTACGGAAAACCCGCGGTTACGCTTCTCAGTGAATAAGATCGATAAACCGGAGCTCTCCTTTGCCCAGGTCCGGCACCGCAACCAAACAGCCATCGGCCTTGGGTATGACAGCGAAGTCTGCAGATCCCCCGAAATCTCCGGCGAGAACCCATATTGGTCATCGACCTATGGCAGCGGCCCTGCCTCGCTGTGCTCTACACTATCCTGTTGTTGAACCCATTGGCCATTGGCTTGGATTCGTCCGGAGGATGATACGCGCCACGAGACAGGGCGCGCCGCCTCTTGACTTGCCTCTCTGGTAAGGATAATGTGCTTTTAAAGAAGTGAATCTGTGATTGTGAGGGATGATATGAAAACAAGGCATATGATGATGATCGCGGTATTTCTTGTAGGGATGTTATGCTGGCTCCAGGGGTGTTCGGAGAAAAAGGTCTATCGTTTATCCGAAGGTGAAAAAAACACTGCGGGGCTCAGCTTTCCCAACTTTATTGAGATCCGGGGGATTGATGGGGAAGGTGTGGAAAACTTCATTACCCGAATGATTTGGGAGGGACAGAACGAGGTGAGGATCCCTGCCGGGACCCACGCGGTGGAACTGCGATACAATGATATCTGGGATATTGACGACGATGATCATGAAAAGGTCACCTCCCGCTATATCCTGCTTGAGTTCAATGCCCAACCGCACCGTACCTACAAAGTCGCCGTTGATGCGCCGCGGGACCGGGAGAGCGCCCATAAGCTGGCCGCCCACTTCGATCCCGCCATTGTGGACGTCCGGACAGGGAATACGGTTTCCCGCTTTTTACAGGAGGAGTAGACAGGGGGAGTGGATTGTGGGGCAGTGCTTTCAGGTTTTCAGGCGTTGGCAGAAACGGGGACCGGCTTGCCTGTATGCCAAGAGGATGCCCATGCGGTCCCTGAGTGATAGGCTGTGAAGCCCTCAAACCCGTCCGTTCCCATATACCGCTTCAGCACCTTATGATCGGTGCGAGTGAGATCGACCACTATCAGTCCGTCCAGGGTATTCCCGAAATGGGGATCCAGATTGAAGGCCAGGACCTTCCCACCCAGTTTGAGATAATGTTTTAAAAGAATCGGCACGCCTTTTCCATCCTGTTCCATGCCGGATATCCACGATGACAGTTCATCCGGATCGTTCTGGTGAAGGTGTCGCTTTTCCTTGATGAGGGTGACGGCCTTGCTTTGACGAAAGGGCCGTCTGGGCTTGACCATTCCGGAAAGATCCTGTGCGTGGTTGTTGACTTTCAGGAAGGCGGCCATGAGCTGACGTGAATAATGCCCATAGTCGCTGGATATGCTCACTGCGCCAAAGAGTGTTTTGTACTGAGGATGACGGACAATATACTGGACGATCCCCTTCCAGAGGAGCATGAGGGGGGCATAGTCTCGCTGGTACTCGGATCGTACGAACGTACGTCCCAACTCAAGGGCCGGGCCGATTTTATGGAGGAGACGGCTCCGATATTTAAAGAGGGTCTGGGTGTACAATCCCTTTTTTCCGTGTTTGGGGAGTATCTCTGCGGTGGGGCCCACGCGGTAAGCGCCCACCAGTTCCTCTTTGAGATGGCTCCACACGAAAAGATGGACATAAATATTGTCGAATCGGTCCAGATCGACGGCGTTTCCCGTGCCTTCTCCCAGGGGCCGAAAGGTCTTCTCCCTGAGCCTGCCGATCTCCCTCAGGATCATGGGGGCCTGATGGGTTCGCACATAATAGACTGAGAATTTGGCATTTGAAAGGAGCTCTTGCTCCTGGGGCAGAGTGTGTACCTCTCTTGCAAGGATCCTGGGATCTACAGCAGGGGCAATCGGAAGCGTCTTTCTTTTCTGCTTAGGGGATCGGTTTGGGAATCTAAGGAATCGATTCCTTGGTGTACTCATGCCCAGCAAGTAGGTGCGAAACCGCAGATATTCGGTCATATGGGATGCGTCCTTCAAGTGGCTCAATTTTTTATACGAGATGAGGGGTCCGATCTTGAACCCTACTTCAGATCCTTCCTTTTTGAGTGTTTCACGGGGGAGCATGGCGGTGCGCAGCCGGGGGTGGGCCAATCCTGCAATTTGAAACATCACACTGTTTCTGCCGCTAAAAAATACCGGCAGCACCGGAGCCTGGGTCAGCCCGACGATCCGGCTCACCATGGGATTCCACACGGGATCCTCGATCTTCCTGTTTTTCCATGAGAAGTGGGAGACCTCACCTGCCGGCAATATCACCAGCATGCCCCCGGCGTTGACCCAGCGCAGGGCCTTTTTGATCGAGGCCATATTCCGGGCCCTGGATGTGCATGAGTGAAACGGGTCCACAGGGAAGAAGAGAGGTCTTAATTCGTGGATGTTCTCGAGGAAGTAGTTGACCAGAATCTTAATGTCCCTGCGGACAGAAGAAAGGACTGAAGCCAACAGAAGACCATCGATGGCTCCGAAGGGGTGGTTGGACACCACAATGACCGGACCTTCTGAGGGGATCAAGTCGCGTTCCCTGGAATCGATTGTATGTTCAATTTTCAATTTTTCAAGGGTCACTTCCAGGAACTGGAACGGGTCGTCGCATGTGGGAAGCGTGTTGTAAATGCTTCGGATTTTATCCACTGACAAGATTTTCTCCAATAGACCATTGACTCCCGTCAGTATACCTCGTTTAACCGCCGGGGTGCTTGGGTCTCCCATAGGGATGACGGGTTTCAGGGTTTGCTTCTCGGGCATCTAAGACCTCCTTGGTGTTTCCGATGGGCGTAATCGCGCCCAATCCTGTTACGATGACTCGTTGACTAAACAAAAATCTCTTCCTTTTTGGGATTCTCTTTTTCGAGATAAATATGGGAGGGGTATAACGGGGGGTCGTTAGTCTGTGATTAGGGTCTAATTAAAAAATGAATAATCCTGCTCCAAACAGGGCCAGGCGACAGTAAGGGGTTTTGTTCCGGGTGTTCCGTGTCATAACCTTCTTCGCACCGGGCCTCGGTCCTCATCGATAACTGCTGATTTGGCCGGGCAAGGGTCCTGAAAATTGGAGATCGTTTTTTTGAAAAACGGTTTTTGGGTGTAATTGATGAAGCTGATCGGAGATTGCCTTGCTTGTTTTGAAAAGGGCGATGAGTTACAGGCTGTCTCAAACACCTGAGCAGAAGAATCGGGGCCTATTTCAGCGCATCCTGCGGGATGAATCCACTTTCTTTGACAATCGCCTGGCCTTTGGGACTGAGGATAAAGACAATGAGCGATTTCAGATCATAGGAGAGGGCGTTTTCATTCACATAAAGATATAAGGGCCTCACGATGGGGTATCTCCTGTTTTTGGCGTTTTGTACGGTGGGTGCCGTGTCGTTTATGGAGAGCGGTTTGACTTCGTGATTCAGTATGGCGTAGCTCACATACCCGATGGCATTGGGATGTTCGGCCACATAGGCAAGGACGCCGCTGTTGGACTCTTGACCGATGGCTTCCTTTTTGAGGTTTTTCGCTTTCAGGATACGCCGGTTCCAGACCCTGCGTGTGCCGGACAAGGGACCCCGGGTCACGACCTCGATGGATTCAGGTTTTCCTCCCACCATGGCCCATGATGGGATGGAACCCGTATAAATCCGGGTCAACTGATCCAAAGAGAGGTTATGGACAGGGTTCGAGGGGTGTACAATGGGGACAATCATGTCATACGCAAAGGAGATCTCTTTCAACTTAACGCCGTTGGTTCGGGCATCGGTCCGCAATGTCGCCCCAATGGGGGATGAACACATGGCCAGATCACATTTTCCGGCGATGAGGGTCTTTATTCCGGTCAGGGAGCCGCCTGCAGATGTTTGTATCTCTACCTTATTCTCTGCCTCATAAAGGGCTGAGATCCTATTCATAAACGGGAGTATGGTGGTGGAGCCCGCGATGGCCATTTTGGGCTGCTCTTTTGGGGTGCATCCTACCAGGCCCAACCCTGCAAAAACCATCAGGATTCCAGCCGTCCAGGTCTTAAACCGATTCAATTTCATTCCCCATATGCAGTTGGAATTTAAATCTTTGTATTAACTTACCATGTTGAAACAACGAGCCCTGAATGAAGGCCATGAGGGGGTCTTTTTCAAAGTCCGTACACCCATGTGAGTGATTATGGAACGCCCCAGCAAGATTCAAGAGTACGCACTGTTAGGCAGAGAGGATGACGTCTCCGACCAGCCATATCCTTTGGGGCTATCAGCAAGGTAAGTCGAAGCCCCACTGCCGTGAAAGGAAGGGATCCGGAAATTTACGGACTTTGAAAAAGACCCCCTCATGGCCTGTACCCCCGTTTCAGAGGCCTAAACTGTTACAAATCTTTTACTCCGTGGTTTTCTGAGTTGCCGGCTGAATTCCTGCTTTTTCTTCTATCATTTATTGCGTTGGGTGAAAAGCAAAAAAGAGGGTGTTATCCGTTTTCCGGAAAGGAGAAAAGCAAACCTATCCGATTTCTAATCATTTGCAAATAATGGCTTAACACTCGTGACCTACCCAGGTTTTAGAAAAATCAGGGGGCGTGTCAATGATGGAATCCACCTAAAAATCATAAAAATGCCGAACAGAACCTCCCGCTTCTACCTGTAGGGAGGGGAAAAGGTCCGGCGGAAGGCTCCTCATGGAAAAGATCGTCTTAGTGGCCCGTGACCCGGAAGACCATGCGCATATGGTCGCCTTGATTGAGGCTGTATTTCCCGAATGTACGGTGGAGGTGGTTTCAGATGCAAAGGACGCCTCTGAGCCCATGAGCCCTACGGCTGGAAGAACTGAGGAGGCCTTTAAGGGCCGTCAGGCCCAATAGGATTCATGCCCCTCGCCTACGCTTGGGGTATTCCGATTATGGAAACAGGTCCTGTTGACCACAAAATGACTTCATGTAGAGGTAAGGCCATGTCGCACAGGAAAAAAGAGATCGAGGCCCTCATCAGGAATGCCGTAGCGGATGCAGGCCTGTCTGAGGTTGCGCAAGAACGCATTGATGAGATTCACCGAAGCGCCATGTTTACGGCCAATGAGATCGCCGGATGTTACGATCAATGGAGCGGTGCTTTTGAGGCGGCCCTGTACAAAGAACTGCAGAGGCGGCAGGGAGAAATCAAGCGGCTTCGGAAAAGATCCATGTGGACCCATGGTGTTTCGGAGTTGTCATCATGAGCTTTGTAAACCCCCCAAAGGTTCGAGATGCGGGCATCAGGCATCAGTATGTCTTGACTTCCAGTCCCTTTTTCCGTCTTTTAAAAATTATGAAAGGGAAAAACCATAAAGGGTTCGGTCGTAAGCGCAGATTTGGGTTGGATCGGTTTCCCAAATGGCTTTTCCGCGGACTATGGAGATCAAAAGCTCCCTTGGGGTGAGTCATGTGAGCCCGAAAAAAGCTGATCTTATACGGCCTTTGCCATGAGGTCCTGGAAAGGTGAAGAGTTTATATCCGGGTCTGTGTACATCCTCCAGGTTTGTTCGAAGGCTTTGTCAAAGGGACGGTCTTCTGCATACTGCCGGGCTGTCTTGCCCATTTGCTTCAACTTCCGTCGGTCGTTGATAAAGGAGTTGATGGCTGAAGTCAGTGCCGTGGGGTTATCGGCCGGCACCACAATACCGGTCTTCTCCGGTATCACATTTTCATGAGGACCGCCCGTGTCTGTCACCACGACCGGGAGTTGGGAGGCCTGTGCTTCGAGCACCACGTTTCCAAAGGTGTCCGTGGTACTTGGAAACACAAAGAGATCGCAGGTGGCATACAGCTTGGCCAGTTCTTCTCCCATGATACACCCGGTAAAAGAACACGGCGTGCCCGCCAATTCACGCTTCATTTCCGCCAAGTAAGGCCCGTCCCCCGCCACTACCAGCGACACCCGGTCCGTGGATTGTGAGATCTGCCTGAAAACCTGTGCCAGCATGGGAAGATTCTTTTCCTTGGAGACCCTTCCCACATACAGCAGCTTGAATGTGTCCACATTAATATATTGCTGAAGAAAGGGCAGATCGCGTTTGGATGGATGAAATCGTCGAATATCCACGCCTCGAGGGAAAAGACGGATCTTATGGGCGGAAACCCCCCTTAGGGTAAGCTCGTCTCCGGTGCTTTTGGAAGGGACATATATGAAATCCATCTGGTTGTAATACCACAGTACGTATTTCCACATGAGTTCCTCGATGGCACTGTCGTTGGTGAGGTACCCCGCATACTGAGGCAGGGAAGTGTGGTAGGTTCCCACAATGGGGAGCTTGAGGATATGGGCGATGGCCAGGGCGCTGAGCCCAATGGGGCCCGGGGTTGCAGAATGAAGATGCGTAAATCGGCCCTCATAGCAGAATCGAAGCATGTCCAGAAAAGGGGGATAGTATAATTTTTGTTCAGGATATTCAGGCAGGTTACGGATACCGATGGGTTCAAAGCGCCTAACGCCGTCCATAGGGGTATGGGTCATTTCTTCACAGGTCATGACGGTCAACTGCTTGCCGGTAGCTTTCGCAATCCGCAATTGCTGCTGCAGGGTTGCGGCAATCCCATTTATTTCATAAAAGGTGTCGGTGAAGTGGGCCACGTTTATTTCGTCTTTGTTTTGAAACGGGGTGATATGCTTCTGAACAAACCGGGATCCCACCTGCTCGGCAATGTCCCGGTCGTGTGAAAAAAGGGAGAAGGATAAGAAATAGGGGGAGAGCAGGGCATATAACGCACCCGCGGAACCGAGAGAGCTGAAGATGTCAAACACATTGGCCCCTGAGAGATGGTCCATAAACCGGTCCAAAAAATGGTGCAGGGTCTTGTTGGAAATATGACGAACAAATTCAAACCATTTCGTATCCAGATCTTGGGGTTTTGCATTATTGGACTTGGCAATGGTCAAGAAGGCCGGGTCACCCAGTATTAGCTTTCTGGTTTCGTGGCGGAGAAACTGCTCGATGCTCGCGCTTTCTTGAAGCGTTTTGGGTTGTCTGTGCGCGCTCAGAAACAAGTATATTTTGGATTTAAGGCCTGATTTTTGATTATGCTGGTCCAGAAAACCATCCAGAAAACGCATAAAGAGGTCCTTGTGGACATAACGATCAAGCCTGAATTTGGTCCTATAGAACTGATATGCGATACTGTAAAGGGTGTAGGAGAGGGTCAAAGGGGTCGCTTCAATGCCTTGGGTCCGGCATTGCCCCGTGGATATGCCGTTTAAGAATCCCTTGAGATTTTGAACCCCTTTTACTTCCGTATACTTGCGCGCAATATTGAGGGAGCTGTGGTCGTCGGAGCCTGCGGTAAGGTGTTTCTTCCATGGCTCTGGAAAGCCTGGTTCGATCCGGTGTTTCTCCATGAGCCGTTCCATGTCCATGGGGGTAAGCGCGCCCACAATAGCGGTGAGGATGCTGTTTTGACGTTCATCCCGTGCCCCATTGAGCTCGAAGTGCTTGAAAAGAAGGAGCAGCTGTTCGAAATGATCCACGGTTAATCGGTCATTGGTGGAGTAAAGCGGATGGGCGAGAATATGGAAAATATCTTCCTGGGTGAGGAAGGCCGTTAGATCGAAGATACTGGATCTTACCCGTTGAATATCCCTGTGTTGCTGTTCAGTAATGTTAAGGGCCAGGACATGGATTTTGCAGCCGTCTTCAGGAAAATAGGTGGTCACTTCCTCGCTGATGAATACATCCGGCAGATGTGCAATCTCCAAGGCCCCATCAATAGTGTTGTGATCTGTTATGGTGACCATGGACATCCCCCTGTTCAGTGCAATCTCTCTGAGCATGACAGGATCCGTGAAGCTCTCCGGACATCCTATTTTTTGCAGCACCCATTGAGATGGGCGGGTGGAAAACCTGGAATGGACATGAAGGTCGATTTTCATGATGCTCCTTTCTTAGTTACATTCTGCTGTTGGGAGGTTAAGGCCGGCATTCCGTAGGGGAGATTCGGCGCGGAACAGCTCTGGCTTTTCAATGGAACACAACCGTGAAACAGGTTCCGTCAGCGAAGTGGGGCTCCAGATGGATGGCGCCGCCCATGGATTCAATAAGGGTCTTTGAGATGTACAGGCCGAGGCCGGTCCCTCTGGTTTGACGTTTCACGTTTTTTCCTCTGTAGAACTTACCAAAGACCTTTTCCCTCTCATCTGCAGGTATTCCGGGGCCACTGTCTTGCACACGGATCCTCATGCCGGTCCCGTTTGAGGGATCCAGGCATATGATGATCGGGGAGTCTTTCGGACTGTATTTGATGGCGTTTTCAATGAGGTTGGTCAGTGCCAATTTGACTGCAGTGGGGTTCAGGGTCATGGTTGAACACGCTTCACTGCGGTGTAAATGCATCTTCAAATTCTTTTTCTTTACCCACGTTGCATAGTTTTGAATAATCTGTCCGATGATGTCCTCGAAAGAAACCGTTTCCATGGGTAAGGCGTACTCGCCGCTCTCAAGCCTGGAAAGAAGCAGTACCTGGTCGGCCAACGAACTGAGAGAACGGGAATATTCTTGAATGACCCCGGCACAGTGTCGATACTTGTCAGGTGTTTGAAAGGGCTTTTCAGCAATCCGCTTGGAATAACCGCCGAGAATGAACAATTGATTTCTGAGCTCATGAAAAAGCATGGTTTGAAAATCAGTCTGCCGGGCCTCTCTAACCTTGAGTGCTTTGATTTCAGTATCCAGGGTCCTCTTTTTGGTTTCTCTTTCCATAAGGCGGTCCACCTTGAGCAAGACCTCTTTGACTGAAAACGGTTTTGGAATATAGTCGTCGGCGCCTGTCTCAATCCCCTTGATCTTTTCTCGGGGAGACCCCAGCGCACTTAGCATAATGATGGGGATTTCGGATATGTCTTCTGCCTGGTGCCTCCGGACGGCCTTGCAAATTTCCCATCCGTCCATACCCGGCAGCAAGATATCCAGGAGGATCAAACCGGGCTTCTCTTCTTCGATCAGGTCATAGGCCAGGAGGCCGTCCAGTGCGGATATGGGCTGATACCCCCGTCTACTGAGATTGTACGCCAGCATGTGGACCAGATCTTCATCATCCTCCACCACCAAAATTTTTTTATCTGACACGGTATGGTCCCCCCCACGGCATTTGCAAATCCTTTTACATTTACAAAGTGAGTTATAGCTGATTTAATATTTAGATGTATCGAAACACATGGTTATTAAATCAGTATTAAGCATAAGTTAGACTTCCATTATTTATGTCGGCACGATACGTGAGTATCTTTTTTATCGCCAAACCGGTGCTCCAGTGGGGCCTTACACAATCTTAATATCGGACACATGCCGTCTTAATAAAGCCGCCCTATGGTTA
The DNA here is from genome assembly GCA_021737425.1 of Deltaproteobacteria bacterium. GTDB lineage: Bacteria > Desulfobacterota > DSM-4660 > Desulfatiglandales > Desulfatiglandaceae > JAIPDZ01. Next base: position 15,451 of record JAIPDZ010000032.1, on the reverse strand, counting down.
TGGGCAAACCAAGGCGTCACGCAATTGCGGTTCGTAAGAAATCATTTTGTCATAATGCATTTCCCGGCGTGTGTCGGACGGACAAGATACGACGTAATATGCCGTGACTGAAAAGCAGTTGAGGGATCGGGAATTTAGGCAGGGATATGAGAAAGAGTATGAGAAAGAGAAAGGAGGTGTTACCCCGGGACGGAAAACAAAACCCTAACGTTATCCTAACAGGAATCTAATAATTCAGCTCTATTGTAATCCGCAAATGAAAATCGCGGCTGAGGGTCTCGTCCTTAATGCGATGGACCTCATCTTAACACTTTACAGTTTTATGGAGGAGAAAATGAAAATCAAAGGTATTGCCGTTTTAACATGCATTTTGGGGGCGCTTTTCACCATTAACATGGCGTGGGCCGGAAACATTGTGATCAAAGGATCCACCACGGTGCTTCCCATCGCCCAGAAGGTGGCAGAAGAGTATATGAAACAAAATCCCGGGGTAAAGATATCCATTTCCGGGGGCGGGTCGGGCAACGGCATGAAGGCCCTCATTGACGGTTCCACGGATATTGCCGACAGTTCCCGCTTTATCAAGGACAAAGAGGTGAAAATGGCGGTTGAAAAGGGGATCTACCCGGTGCCCTTTGCCGTGGCCTATGACTGCATCGTGCCGGTGGTGCACCCCAGCAATTCCATTGTCAACATTACCATGGCCCAGCTCAAGGATATCTATATGGGAAAAATCAAAAACTGGAAAGAGATCGGAGGGCCGGACCGGACGGTGGTGGTGATTTCCCGGGACACCTCTTCGGGGACCTATGAGGTGTGGCACAAAAAAGTGATGAACAAAGAGCGGGTATTCCCCGGGGCCCTGCTTCAGGCCTCCAATGGTGCGGTCTCCCAGACAGTGGCCAAAAACAAAAACGCCATCGGTTATATCGGTCTGGGGTATGTGGACAAAGACGTGAAGGCTTTGAGCGTCAACCGCATTGTGGGCTCAGAAACCACTACCCTTAACGGGACCTACCCCATCAGCAGGCCGCTTTTCATGTTCACGCCGGGGTGGCCAAAGGGAGATGTGGCCAACTTTATCAATTTTCTTATCCATCCCGACAAGGGGCAGAAATATGTGGCCGAGGCCGGATATGTACCCCTGTACTGATTCACTGATTTACAATTGATCATCCAAAGGGGATGCGTTATGATCGCCTAATCGAAATGGTAACACCTCAATAATCAGGGGCAAACCTCCTGGATTCCGGCCTTCGCCGGAATGACGAACAACCCAACCACCCGTCATTCCGGCGAAGGCCTAAATCCAGTACCGTGCCAGAGAAAGCGCTCCCCCCGATTTATTGAGAAGAGACTCGAAATGCCCTTCGATTAGGCGATTTTCGGGATCTATTTGTCACCTTACAGAATACTTAGGGCTCACTCAGACCGATGAAAGCGGAAGAACACGTGATTGCGGTGGGTAAGCGGGGGAAGAGCCGTCAGAGAACAGAACGGCGTATCCGGCGCCTTTTTTTCGGGGTGGCGCTGGCTTCCATCACCATCCTTTTTCTGATCGCTCTTTTCCTGTTCGTTGAGGGGGTTCCGATTTTTGCAGAGGTATCGGTTACCGATTTTGTGTTCGGTGAGTACTGGTATCCCACGGACGATCCCCCCGCATTCGGGATTTTTCCGCTCATTATCGCGTCCTTGGCCGTCACAGCCGTCTCCTCATTGATTTCAATCCCTCTCGGCGTGATGACCGCCCTCTATCTTGCAGAGTGTGCGTCTCCCAGGCTCAGGGAGTGGGTCAAGCCGGTGGTGGAACTCCTGGCCGCGCTTCCTTCCGTGGTGATCGGCTTCTTCGGCATGGTGATCGTAGCCCCGTTCCTTCAGAAAATTTTCGATATGCCCACGGGCTTGAATCTGTTTAACGCCTCCCTGATGCTGGCCTTTATGTCCATCCCCACCATCTGCAGCCTTTCGGAAGATGCGATTTTCAGCGTCCCCGCCGAGTTAAAAGAGGCCTCTCTGGCCCTGGGCGCCACCCATTGGGAGACCATCTGGCGGGTCCTTGTGCCGGCTTCCATCTCCGGTATCTGTACGGCTGTGATTTTGGGGATGTCCAGGGCCATGGGGGAAACCATGGTGGTATTGATGGTGGCGGGGGGGGCTGCCATGATCCCCGGCTCCCTGTTTGATCCGGTAAGGCCCATGCCGGCCAGTATTGCAGCGGAAATGGGGGAGGCGCCTTTTCACAGCGACCACTATTATGCCCTGTTCGCCACGGCCATGGTCCTGTTTTTGTTTACACTCGCCTTCAATATCATTGCCGAACAGATTTCAAACCGATACCGGCAGGTGGGGGCGGCGACATTATAATTGAGTTTCCAGTGTTCAGGTGTCAGGTTTCAGCACAAAACAGCTCCTGACACCTGACACCTGTAGAAGATCTCCGCTCTTTGAGCGGGGGAAACCTGACCCCTTAACATCCGTGGTATGCAGAGCATGAGTCGGACCCACCCCAGACGAAGCATCATCCAGAAGGTGATGTTTTCCCTTTTCCGGTTCTCAGCCGTCATCAACGGAGCCGCCTTGGTGGTCATTGTTTACTTTCTGGTGTACAACGGCTGGCGGGCCATCAACTGGACATTTTTGACCCAGCCCCCCATGGACTCCATGACCAAAGGCGGCATCCTGCCCTGTATCGTGGGCACGCTCTGCCTCAGTCTCGGCGCCATTTTGGTGGCCCTTCCCATCGGTATGGCCTCGGCCATCTACCTGCATGAATACGCCCGGCCGGGGCGCGTGGTGCGGATCATCCGTTTGGGCATCAACAACCTTGCCGGGGTCCCGTCCGTGGTTTTCGGGCTGTTCGGGTTGGCATTTTTTGTGGTATTTCTCAACATGGGGGTGAGCATTGTGGCGGGCTCCCTCACCCTGGGGGCACTTACCCTGCCGGTGATTATCGGGGCCACGGAAGAGGCCTTGCGGGCCGTACCGGATACCTACCGAGAGGCCTCGTTGGGGCTGGGGGCCACCAAATGGCAGACCATCCAGCACGTGGTGCTGCCCACCGCACTCCCGGGGATCCTCACCGGCGCCATCCTGGGAATCGGCAGGGCCGCGGGAGAGACCGCACCCATCATGTTTACGGCAGCGGTGTTTTATACCCCTTCGCTTCCCACCTCCATTTTTGATGAGATCATGGCGCTCCCCTACCATATCTATGTCCTGGCCACGGCCGGCACGGAGATCGAGGCCACCCGGCCCCTTCAGTTCGGGACCGCATTGGTGCTCATTGTCCTGGTGCTGGGGGTAAACCTCTTTGCCATTATCTTACGGTCCCGCCTCAGAAAGAAGCGCTAACCATGAATACACCTGAAACGGACGCAGGCAAAGGGCAGGGAATGGATTCGTCGGCAAAGATGTCCCTGGAAAACGTAGATTTTTATTATGGGGATTTCAAGGCCCTTCATTCCGTCACCCTTGATTTTGCAGAAAACCGGGTCACCGCCCTGATCGGGCCTTCCGGCTGCGGCAAGAGCACCCTGCTCAGGTGTCTCAACCGCATGAATGATCTGATCCCGGTCAGCCGGGTGGAGGGGAGGGTCCTGTTGGACAATGAAGATATCTACCATCCTCAAGTGGATGTGGTGGCCCTGCGCCGCCGGGTGGGGATGGTGTTCCAAAAACCCAATCCTTTCCCCAAGTCCATATTCGAAAATGTGGCCTACGGGCTGCGGGTCAATGGGATCAACCGCCGCGGCGTTTTGAGGGAACGGGTGGAGATGAGTCTGAAGCAGGCGGCCTTGTGGGACGAAGTCCACCACCGGCTGGAAGACTCCGCCCTGGGATTGTCCGGGGGCCAGCAGCAGCGGCTGTGTATCGCCCGGGCCCTGGCCGTGGAGCCGGAAGTCATCCTCATGGACGAGCCGGCCTCTGCCCTGGATCCCATCGCCACCCAGAAGATCGAGGAACTGATTCATGAATTGAAGACCCAGTACACCATCATCATCGTCACCCACAACATGCAACAGGCGGCCAGGGTCTCGGACATCACTGCTTTTTTCTACATCGGAAAACTGATCGAGGTGGGCGCAACCGAAAGCCTTTTCACCCGGCCCCAGCTCAAGGAGACGTCCGACTATATCACCGGACGATTCGGCTAAGGCAGCGGAACATGGGGGAGGAAGATCCATGAAGAGACATTTGCAGACGGAACTGGAAGGGCTCAAAAAGCAGATCTTGACCTTGGGGGCCATGGTGGAGGAACGGGTGAAGATGGCCATTCAGGCCTTTGAAAACCGGGACGGGTCCTTAGGGGAAAAGATTATCGTTAGTGACCAGGAGGTGGATGCGGCAGAGGTGGAACTGGAGGAGGAGTGCCTCAAGATTCTGGCCCTGCATCAGCCCGTGGCGGGCGATCTCAGGTTTATCAGTGCGGTCATCAAGATCAACAATGATCTGGAGCGGGTGGGAGACGAGGCCGTGAATATCGCCCAGCGGGTGACCACCCTGGCCAAAAGGCCCCCTGTGGAGGTCCCGTTTCAGTACGGCCACATGGCGGCGAGAGCGGATGAGATGCTGAAAAAGAGCCTGGACGCCTTGGTGAACTTGGATACGGATCTGGCCTACAGGGTGTGCCTGATGGACGATGAAGTGGATGAAATGAACCGGGAGATCTATGACAAGGTCAAAAAGGTGATTCAGCAAAAACCGGATCGGGTCACCTACCTCATCAACCTGCTGCTCATCGCCCGTCACCTGGAACGGATCGCCGACCATGCCACCAATATTGCGGAAGAGGTCATCTACATGGCGGAAGGCGAAATCCTCAGACATCAAAAGGAGGTGTTCAAGGCCATGGAGGCCGAAGGCGAGATCTCAGTACCGTAACCCCCCTTGCAGCCGCCGGTGTTCACGCCACTTCGAGTTCCTTTTCCAGTATCTTGATGCGCTCCAAAATGGCGGCTTTTTCCTGTTCCTCCAGACCTTCCTGTTTGAGCCTGAGCCTCAGCCCCATCAGTTCCATGGATTTTCGGTGTTCCTGACAATTCACGTTCATGGTAACGTCTTTCAATCTCTCCCGCAGGGACGCAGGGACGCTGAGAAATGAGAAAACCAACAAACGAAACCCCTCTGCGCCTCCGCGTCTCTGCGGGAAAACTTTGCTTTTTGAGGCCCTGACACCTGTCGAAGATCCCGTTAGCTTTAGCTGCGGGGACACCTGACACCTGAAACCTGAAACCTGAAACCCCTTTTACACCATGGCCAAAAAGGTGTTGGGATCCAACCGGACATGGGTGTCAGGGAATCCGGGTTGATCGTGGTCTTTTAACAGGCTTAAAAAGATGCCCGAAGGTTCGGCCTTGAGTTGTACGATGAGGCTGAACAGATCGTCGATTTGGCTGCACGGATAGGGGATGCCGTGATCATTGACCTCGGTAATGTGGCGATGGGAGAGGGCTGAAAGCCAGATCTCTGTTTCAGCCTCTTGGGCGATGTCCTTAAGGCCTTCAAAAACCTTCCGGTCTGTTTTTTCAAAATCAAGGCCGTCCACGATGAGCGCGTCCGGGGTGAATTGCAGCCCTTCCGCCAGGTTTTTCAGGTTATTGCGCAGCCGGTCCAGGTCAAAACTCTGGTTCAGGTAGGCCAGGATCATCCGGTTTCTTTCGATGCGCATCCGATACTCGTAATCATCGGTGATGCCCAGGGCCTTCAACAGGTCATAATAGATGACGCTGTAATAGCTCATGACCTTCTCCGGGCCTTCCTCCAATGCCACATGCACCAGCTTTTCCTGGCTGAAGATCTTGTCAAAGGCGATATGGATGAGGCAGGCCGTTTTGCCCACACCGGCCCGGGCAATGAGCACGCCCAGATTGCCGGCCCCCAGGGCCCCCTGTGAAGATTTCTCCAGGATCTTCAATGGACTCACAGAACTAAAGGGAATCATTATTTTTTGTCTCCTCTGGATTTTTCCCTCAGGGTTGTTTTCAATTCCTCTGACAAGGATTCCGGGACCTTGGCGTACCTGGAAAACTCCATGGTAAACTCCGCCTTTCCCTGGGTCAGGGACCTGAGAGTGGTGGCATATCCGAACATCTCCGCCAGGGGAACCTCCGCCTCTATGGTGGTAAAGGCGCCGTCTTCTATGGAACTGGTAATGATCCCTCTGCGCTGATTGATTGCGCCCATGACGTTTCCCTGGAATTCAGACGGTCCTTCCACGGTCACCTTCATGATGGGCTCCAGGATCACCGGTTTGGCCTTCATGTAGGCCTGTTTGAACGCCCCCACAGCGGCCTGGAAAAAGGCCATGTCAGAGGAATCCACGCTGTGGGCCTTGCCGTCATTGACGGTGATGTTCATTCCCAGGACCGGAAACCGGACCAGAAGACCCTTTTCCAGGCAAGACCGAAACCCCTTGTCCACCGCCGGAACAAACTCGGTGGGGATGGCGCCCCCCTTGATTTCGTTGATGAATTCATAAGTCCCTTCGGAGGAAGGGGCCATGAAACCGGCCACCCTGCCGAACTGGCCTGAGCCGCCGGTCTGTTTTTTGTGGATGTAATCAAAAACGGCCTGTCGGGTGATGGCCTCCCGGTAGGCCACCTGGGGCATACCGGTGGTGACATCGGCATTGAATTCCCGCTTCATCCGCTCCACGTACACGTCGAGATGAAGTTCCCCCATGCCGGATATGATGGTCTCCCCGGATTCGGAATCCACATAGGATTTAAAAGTGGGGTCTTCCCGGGTGAACCGGTTCAGGGCCTTGGACATGTTGTCCTGGGATTTGTTGTCCTGGGGAGAGATGGTCAAAGAGATGACCGGCTCGGGGACGAACATGGAGGACATGCTGTAATGGAGGGTGCCGTCTGTGAAGGTGTCCCCGGAGGAGCAGTCGATACCGAACAGGGCCACAATATCCCCGGCCTGGGCCGTGGTCAGATCCTCCATCTGGTCCGCGTGCATGCGGACCAGACGTCCCACCTTGATTTTCTTTCCGGTGCGGATGATCATGAGGTCAGCGCCCTTTTGGATGGCCCCCTGATATATCCGGAGGTAGGTGAGCTGGCCGTACGGAGTGACTTCCAGTTTAAAGGCCAGGGCCACCACCGGCTTTCGGGCATCGGTTTCAAGGGGAACCGGCCTTTCGTCCTGATCCAGATCCAGGGCCGTATTCTGCACGTCCAAGGGGGAGGGAAGATAGCTGTTGATCGCGTCCAAGAGGGGCTGCACCCCGATATTCTTATAGGCGGATCCCACGAACACCGGGGTCAATTCTCTTGAAATGGTCCCTGATCTGACCGCATCCCGGATCAGGGGTTCTGTGACCTTGTCTTCTAAAATGGCCTCCATGAGGTCGTCCGAGTACATGGAGGCGGCATCCAGCAACGCCTCTCTTGCAGCCCCGGCCTGGTCCCGCATGTCCGCGGGAATCTCATCGGTGCGGATTTCATCGCCGCTTCGGCCTTCAAAGTAAAAGGCCTTCATGGAGACCAGGTCCACCACTCCCTTGCACTGGTTCTCCAGCCCGATGGGCAGCTGCAGGAGGACCGGGTTGTGGTTGAGTTTCTCCCTCAGCTGGCGGACCACCCGCCGGGGATTGGCCCCGGACCGGTCGCACTTGTTGATGAAGGCGATACGGGGGACCTCATAGCGGTTCATCTGCCGGTCCACGGTAATGGACTGGGACTGGACCCCGCCCACGGCGCAGAGGATGAGAACGGCCCCGTCCATGACCCGCAATGCCCGTTCCACCTCAATGGTAAAATCCACGTGTCCGGGCGTATCAATGATGTTGATCCGGTGTCCCTTCCACTCACAATAGGTGGCGGCCGAGGCGATGGTGATCCCCCGTTCCCGTTCCAACTCCATGGAGTCCATGGTGGCCCCCACGCCATCCTTGCCCCTTACCTCATGAATGGCAAAGATCCTTTTGGTGTAGTACAGGATTCGCTCCGTCAAAGTGGTCTTTCCGGAGTCAATGTGTGCACTGATGCCGATATTTCGTATGTTATCAATAGTGTTCACCGTCTAAGACAACCTCGCTTCACCCTAAGGGTCATTTTTTGAAAGGCCTCGGTTCGTCACCCACGTCCAATGAAAAAGAGGACCTGCATGAACAGATCCTCTTTATCATAACCCATAAAATATAAGTTGTCGATCACCAACCGTCAATCCACAATCGTTCACCCCTCCTTAAAAAGGATAGGATTCCAGTTCAATGATCCGGTCAGCGATCTCCCGCTTCAGGGTAATGGCGTCAATGGGTTGATACCGGGCCAGCTTTTTGATCCCGGCCAACTGGGTGCGCAGCATATCCCCTTCTTCCACATAGGCGATGACTTCCTTGGCCCAGTTTTCCATCTGAGGCACCATATCGTTCACATAGGCCTTGACCGCTTTGATCTGATATTTGGCCTTTTCTTCCCCCTCCTTCTCAATGATTTTGAGGGTTCTCAACAGGCCGCTTTCCATGGCGAATATTTCAATGACGATCTCCGCCACCTTGGCCAGGACCTCCTGCTCCTTGGCCAGATTCTGGCCGAATTTCTGTGCTGCCACCCCGGCCACCATGAGGGCGATCTTCTTGCTCATCTTGACCATGTGCTCCTGCAGGGCCAAAGGCGTGTCCGGCAGCTGCACCGAGAGCGGGGAATAGGTCATGAGTTCCTTGGAAATGGCCTGGGCCGCGGGCAGAAGATTGAGCCTTCCCTGCAGGGCCCTTCGCATCATGGTCCCGGGCACCAGCATGCGGTTGATCTCATTGGTGCCCTCCCAGATCCGGTTGATGCGTGAATCCCGATAGTATCGCTCCGCCGGGTATTCCGCACAAAACCCGTACCCGCCCAGGATCTGCACATATTCATCCACACAGTAGTCCAGGGCCTCTGATCCGTATACCTTGGTGATGGAACATTCCGGGGCATACTCTTCAATGGTCTTGGCGTTTTCTTCGCCGCTCTTTTTGGCTGCGACATCCAGAACCGCCAGCTTGTTATCGAACATGCCGGCCAGGCGATACATCATGCTGTCACTCATGTAGGTCTTGATGGCCATATCGGCCAGCTTGGTCTTGATCATGCCGAAGGAGCTGATAGGGACCTTGAACTGCAACCGGCCGTTGGCGTATTTGACCGCTTCGGTCACGCAGGCCTTGCATCCCCCCACTGCGGAGGCCCCCAGTTTCCACCGTCCGATATTGAGGATGTTGAAGGCGATCTTGTGGCCTTTGCCCACCTCAAAGAGTACGTTTTCCACCGGGACCTGGGCGTCCTCCAGGATCACCGGGCGGGTGGAGGACCCGTGCATCCCCATCTTCTTTTCTTCCTTGCCCGTGGAGACCCCGGGGAAATCCTTTTCCACGATAAACCCGGTGAACTGTTCCCCGTCCACCTTGGCATAGACGATGAAGGTATCGGCCCACCCTGCATTGGTGATAAACATCTTCTCGCCGTTCAGGATATAGTGTTTCCCGTCATCGGAGAGCACTGCTTTGGTCTTGGCGTTGAGGGCGTCGGTTCCGGCCCCCGGTTCGGTCAGGCAGTAGGCCCCGCACCATTCGCCCGAGGCCAGTTTGGGCAGATATTTGGCCTTCTGCTCCTCATTGCCGAAGTACACGATGGGGAGGCTGCCGATGCCGGTGTGGGCCCCGTAGACCACCCCGAAAGAGGCGGCCGGGCCCATGCCCTCGGCCACGATGGTGGTACTCACCTTGTCCAGGCCCAGGCCCCCGAATTCCTCGGGCACGTCCGTTCCCAAAAGCCCCAGTTCCCCGGCCTTGGCCAGCAGGGAGCCGACCAGTTCAGGATTCTTTTCTTCCAGATCGTCGATATTGGGGACAATCTCCTTTTCCACGAAATCCTTGGCCGTTTCCAGGATCATCTTATGCTCGTCCGTAAAATCCTCAGGCGTAAACACCTCTTCAGGGGCGATATCGGTAATCAGAAACTCTCCCCCGGCAAAAATCTTATTCTCAGCCATCGCTTTTCTCCTTTCTCAATTTACACCAGAAATCCCGCAGAGACGCAGAGGCGCAGAGAGTGACCCCAGATGCGGAGGTCTTTTCTTTGCGTGCTTTGCGGCTTTGCGTGAGATTGTCATTTGTTGTTAATCAGTAGTCTTCAATCTCAAATATGCCGGCTGCGCCCATGCCGAAACCGATGCACATGGAAACCAGGCCCCATCTTACTTTCCGTTCCTGCATTTCATAGATCAGCTGGGTGGTGAGCTTGGCGCCGGTGCACCCCAATGGATGGCCCAGGGCGATGGCCCCGCCGTTTACATTGGTGATCTCTTCATTGATTCTTAGTTCATCCATGCAGTAGATGGCCTGGGCCGCAAAGGCCTCGTTGAGCTCGATCAACTCCATCTGATCCAGGCTCATCCCCGCGATCTTGAGCACTTTGGGAATGGCCACCGAAGGTCCCACGCCCATATATTCCGGTTCGCAGCCTTCTGCCACATGATACCGGAAGGTGGCCATGGGCTTGAGCCCCAGTTCCTTGGCCTTTTCCTTGGACATCAGCATGACCGCTGCGGCCGCGTCACTGGTCTGCGAGGAGTTGCCGGCCGTGACCGTTCCATTGGGTTTGAAGGCCGGTCTCAGTCCGGAGATGCTCTCTTTGGTGGTTCCGGGCCGCATCCCCTCGTCCGTGTCGAAGGTGAACTCCTCAAATTCAAACCGGCCGTTGGGCAGCTGTTTCTGTTTCCGGACGGTCAGGGGAACGATCTGGCTCTTGAAGCGTCCGGCCTTTATGGCGGCCTCTGCCTTCTGTTGACTCCTGGCCCCGAATTCGTCCTGTCGATCCCTGCTGACATTGAATCGTTCCGCCACGTTTTCAGCCGTGAGACCCATGCCGGTAAAGGCGCCGGGTCGGGTTTCCACCAGCGCGGGGTTGGGATACATCATGCTCCCGCCCATGGGGATCTGGCTCATGCTCTCCACCCCCCCGGATATGACCACATCCGCAAATCCGCACATGATCTTTTCAGCCCCGATGGCAATGGCCTGAAGACCGGAAGAGCAGAACCGGTTTACGGTCATGCCCGGCACCCGGTCCGGCCAGCCCATGGACATGACCAGGACCCTTCCGATATTGAGCCCCTGGGTGGCCTCAGGGAAGGTGCATCCCATGATCACGTCGTCTATGAGCATGGGGTCCAGGTCCCCGGCCCTTTTCAATAAATCACCCAACACGGCACATCCCATGGCCTCCGGCCGTGTGTTCTTTAATATGCCTCGAGGCGCCTTTCCCACTGCCGTCCTGCACGCAGCAACAATTACGGCTTCTTTCATCATATCGTCCTCCCACCTATGTGTTAAATAGTAAGCGGTGAAATCTCTTGGATTCGTGTCCAGCCCCTTTTCTTGGATCAGTTTCTGAGGGGTTTCCCGGTTGTCAGCATATGCTGCATCCTGGCCTGGGTATTGGGATCCCCGCACAGGCTCAAAAAGGCCTCCCTTTCCAGGTCCAGAAGGTACTGTTCGGTGACCTTGGTGTCCGCCAGTACCTCGCCGCCGCACAACACATGTCCCACCTTGGTTGAAACGGTCACATCGTGATCCGTGATATAGCCTGATTCGTGCATGGTCCAGAGGGCCAATTTGATCATGGCCAGGGTATTGGATCCCGGAACCCGGATCTCATCCTTGGGCCTGGGGGGAACATACCCTTCCAGGTTCATGGCCAGGACCGTGTTTTTGGCATCCTGCATCAGGTAGTCCCGATTGACCGTCATCCGGTCCGTGGGCCTCAGATAGCCGATCTTTACGGCCTCCGGTCCGGAGGTGGCCACCTTGGCCATGGCGATGGTCTCAAAGGCCCGGGCGATGAAGGGCATCATTTCGATCTGTTTGGGGTAGATGCCGCCTTTCGGCACCTCGAAAAGGTGCTCGGTGTTTCGAAGGAGCAATTCCTTGGTACCGCCGCCGGCCGGAATCACGCCCACGCCCACTTCCACCAGGCCGATATAGCTCTCCGCGGCAAAGCGGACCCGGTCCGCGGCCATGCATATTTCACAACCGCCGCCCAGGGCCATGCCCGCGGGCGCGGCCACCACCGGTTTTTTAAGATATTTGAGTTTCATCAGGGCATCCTGCAACGCTCGGATGGACCAATCCAGGTCGTCCCATTCCTCTTCCTGGGCCGCAAACAGGACCATGGCGAGATTGGCGCCCACTGAAAAGTTGGTCCCGTGATTGGCGATGATCAGCCCGTCAAACTCCTCCGTGACCTTGTCGGCGGCCTGGTGAATCATGGCAATAATGTCCTCGCCGATGGCGTTCATCTTGGCATGGAATTCCAGGCAGGCCACCCCGTCGCCGATGTCGATCAGGGAGGCGCCGGTGTTGGCGGCCACTTCCTTCCCCTGATCTTTGAGCGAGGGCAGCAAAATGATCGCCGGTGTGAGCGGGACCGGCTTGTAGTCTTTGGCGAAGATGTCATAGTAGTAGAGGACCCCGTTTTCTTTCTTGTAGAAAGATTCCTTGCCGCTCGCCAGCATCTCCTCCACCCAGGCCGGGATTTCATAACCGGCGGCCTTCATCTTTTCCACGGATTTGCCCACCCCGATGGCATCCCAGGTCTCGAAGGGTCCCAATTTTCGGGCAAAGCCCCATTTCATGGCATTGTCCACATTCACGATGTCGTCTGCGATTTCAGGGATACGGTTGGCGGAATAGATCAGGGTTTCAGACAGGGTTTTGAAGGTGAATTCCCCGGCCTTGTCCTTGGCATAAAAGAGCGATTTGATCTTCTCTCCGGTGCCGGATACGTTCTGGGCCGCCTGCAGGGATCCTAATTGGACCTTTTCCTGGGGGGTATGCTCCATGGTAGTGTAATCAAGGGACAGGATGACCCGTTTTCCTTCACTGTCCTTGCTTTTTTTGTAAAAGCCCTGCCGGGTTTTTTCACCCAAAAGCTTGTTTTCCAGCATCTTGGAAACGAAATCCGGGGCCTTGAACATGTCCCGCTGCTCATCATCGGGGGCCCCCTCATAGACATTGTCGGCCACATGCAAAAGGGTGTCCAAGCCCACCAGATCCGCGGTCCTGAAGGATGCGCTCTTGGGATTGCCCACTACCGGGCCGGTGAGTTTGTCCACGGCCTCGATGGATAAGCCCAGTTCCATCATGGTCTTCATGACGGCGAACATGCTGAAGGTTCCGATCCGGTTGGCCACGAAGTTGGGGGTATCTTTGGCATACACGATCCCCTTGCCCACCACCTTGTCACAACACTCTGCCAGGGTGTCCACCACCTCGGGGAGGGTGTCCGGTCCGGGTACCAGCTCCAACAGCTTCATGTATCTCGGCGGATTGAAGAAATGGGTGATGGCGAAATGTTTCCTGAATTCCTCGGAACGACCTTCACACATGGCCTTGCAGGGGATGCCGGAGGTGTTTGAGGTGATAATGGTCCCGGGGGTCAGCACCGTCTCCAGGGTTTCAAAGACCTTCTGCTTGATGTCCAGGCGTTCCACCACCACTTCAATGATCCAGTCCACCTCTTTGAGTTTTTCCAGGTCATCTTCCATATTGCCGATGGTGATGCGCTTGGCATTTTCCGGGACATAGAAGGAAGCCGGTTTGGATGTAAGGGCGCCTTCCAGCCCTTTTTGGCTTAACTTGTTCCTGAATGCCTTACTTTCCCGTGTAAGTCCCTTTTTCTTGTCATCCTCTCCCAGTTCAGGCAGGACGATGTCGAGCAGGGTGGTTTCGATACCCACATTGGCCAATTGAGCGGCAATGGTGGCTCCCATTACCCCAGCCCCAATGACCCCGGCCTTCTCTATTTTTCTGTCCATAAACGCCTCCTTATACAAAAGTTGAGTTACCTGCTTTCTTGTCTTGCCAGGTGGCCCCTTACACATGAATGAACTTTCATTCATTTTTCCGAGACTAATATCAGACCGTTCTGAAGTCAAGTGTTTTTTGATAAAAATCGACTATGACAGGAAATTGCGGTGCAGCCCGGAGGCTCAGGGCTCAAGCGGTCCGCAGCGATCCAAAAACCCCTCCATTTCGCCATCCTTTCGAATTCCCAGCCGGGTGAGGGCAAAGTCGTATTGAACCGGATCCTTTGGGGATATGTCACCAAACGCCCGGGTGATCTCTTTGGCGGCGCCCATATCCGGGGTCTTTCGACAGGTCATGCTCAGGCGGGTACACAGGCGGTACATATGGGTGTCCAAGGGGATGATCAGTCTTGCAGGCGATACCCGGTCCCACCCGCCCGGGTCCACAGCGTCCTTTCTCACCATCCACCGCATGAACAGGTTCAGACGTTTGCATGCGCTCCCGCCGCTCACGTCCGGCACTAAGGAATTGGGACCGCCAAAGGGCTTTCGGAGCGCCCGGGCCAGAAAGGAGAGGCCGGAGAGGGTGGTGGGATCGCCGGGGTTCACCCCTTCCAGGAAACAGGCATAAAGCCCCCCGTAGGTTTCAAGGACCTGCTTGACGCCGGTGAAAAGCAGGATTAGTTCCGCTTCCGTGGTGAACCGGTATCTGAATCCCCGGAACACCCTTTCAAAGACCCTGGCGGAGGACCGGGTCAGGAAGGCATGGGGCGAAGGCCCCATTTTCCCCAGGACCGCGGATACGCTTTTTAAGATCTGGTCCACACGGCCGTAGGCCAAAGAGGCGGCGATGAGTCCCGCGATTTCCCGATCTTTCAACTCAGGGTAGTGGTACAAAAATTCCAGGGGGTCCGGGTGGACCCACCGGCGGTGGTTATAAAAGCGGTAGAGCCGGTCGAGATGGGGCTTGAGGGAGGGGGGATTAGGGGCAGGGGAGGGCATGGCGTTTTTGGTATCCCGCGGGGACGCAGAGGCGCAGGGGCTTTTGATTTCTCAAGGTCTCAGCGCCACAGCGGGAGAATCGTCAACATCACCAGTGGATGCCGCATTCAGGGCCGGCAATGCGTAGAAGTTCAGAGAAGATGACATTGAGGTTGATGACCCCGACCGCCTTGTTTCCCCGGTAAATGACCTGTTGCCTCACCTGTTCCTTGAACATGGCGTAGATGGCCTGATTTATCCGGTCTTCTTCCTGAATGACCGATTTTTGGACCTCGGACATGATATCTTTTACCCACTTTTGGGATTCCTGGGTGACCAATTCAAAAAAGGTGTTCTTGAGCCACTTGAATTCCTCTTGAAAGTCACTCACCTCTTCGGTCACTTCCTTGGTGCGGGAAGAGAGCATCAGGTGATAGGCCCTGGACACCTCGGGTTTCTTGGCCGATTCCGGCACCAGGCCCCGGATGAGATCGTACATGGAGATCTTTCCTACGATCCGGTCTTTTCCATCCACCACAAAAAGGGTCTTATGGGGAGTCCCCTGGCCGCACTGCTTGATGTCCTCGTCATTTTTTTTGAGGATGCTCAGGGCGTCGCACAGACGGGCATCGATAGAGACCGTATCGTACGCCTCTATGGGGATCATGATGTCTTT
>JAIPDZ010000031.1 GCA_021737425.1 Deltaproteobacteria bacterium | reverse complement strand
CCCCAATGCAGGCCTACGGCCGCAACCAAATCAGTGGCCAGTGTTCAGGTTTCAGGTTTCAGCAAACAATAAACCCTGACACCCGAAACCTGACACCTTTATCGCTAATGATTCAAAGGCGTTAACCTCAACAAAACATCTTCGCTTTATGCATAGAAGTTTCAATCTAAGACTCTAAGGCGGACAGTGTGCATGCCGACCGATGCGGAGGCTGGGTCGTAAATCACAGGAGTGGGCTATCTTTCAAGCTCGCCTTTGATCGCCAACCCCAGCTTTTCCAGCACGTACGGCTTTTTGATGTAGGTCCCCGCGCCGAGATGTTGGGCCGCCTTTACCCGGTCTGTTTCAGAAAAACCGCTGGCAATAATGGCCTTCTGGCCGGGGCGTATGTTGAGAATACTTCTGTAGGTATCCAGTCCGTCCATCCCCGGGTCCATAATCATGTCCAACAACAAAAGATCCACGGGATGCGATTTCACATATTCCACCGCTGCTTCGCCGCTTTGGACCGACGCCACCTCATAGCCCAGTTTGCGCAGCATGCCGCAGGCAATTTCCCGCTGTTGCGCCACGTCATCCACCACCAGGATTGATCCGGGTTTCCCGGCATATGCTTCAGGCGGGAGGAGCGCCTCTTTTTGGACCAACGCGTCTCTGGTGGCAGGAAAATAGAGCCTGAATAGGGTCCCTTCATCTTCAACACTCTCAAGGTCAATATATCCCTGATGATCTTTCACGGTCCCCCATACCACGGACATCCCCAACCCGGTTCCGCTCCTCCCCATATTCTTTTTGGTGTAAAAGGGTTCAAATATTCGCTCCATGTCTTTCATGGGGATGCCCATCCCGGTGTCTTCAACGGTTAAGACCACATAGTCCCCCTCATTGACATCTTCGTAGCCCTGAATCGGTCGGTCGATGTACCGGTTTTGGGTGGACACCATAATCGTCCCTCCTTCGGGCATGGCTTCGGCCGCATTGCAGATGAGGTTCATCACGGTTTTGGAGAGATGCAGTGGGGATCCGTATATATTCAAAAGGTCAGGTTCAAGGGTCGTCTTTACTTCCATCCCGGCGTGGAGGGATTTCAGTTTGCCATATTCCGGGCTGCTTAGGTATTCGGTGATGACCTCATTGATGTTGACCACTTCAGTGATGGCCACGCCTCGTCTGGCCAGGGTCAGGAGGTCTTCCACAATGGCGGCTGCCCGTTCTCCTGATTTCTGTATGGTCAGAATGGGTTTTCTCATGGGACTGTCCGGGGGGAGATCCAGCAACAAAAGTTCAGGGTAGCTGACAATGCCGGAGAGAATATTGTTGAGGTCATGCGCCACCCCGCCGGCAAGAGTCCCGATGGCCTCCATTTTCTGGGCCTGCTGCAGCTTCTTTTCCAGCCGGGCCTTTTCTCTCTGCGTCTTTTTCAGATCGGTAATGTCCGTGGTCACGGCGATGAGGCAGTCTTCGCCGTCAAATTGAATTTGTCTCGCAGAAAGAAGCGTGTCGAACAGAGTCCGGTCTTTCCTGCGATACCGGATCTCAAGACCATTCACCTCTCCTTGGGCTCTCAACGCCTTCACCAGCGTATCCCTGTGGGCAGGATCGACAAACACATCAAGGGCGGCAACCGTCTTGCCTATGGTTTCCTCGGCTGAATATCCCGTCATTTTGCAGAAGGCCTCGTTGACCTGCAGGTACCGGCCCTCTGTCAAGGTGGTCAGGGTGATGGCATCCGGGGCCGCCTCCAGGGTGCGGCGGTACCGCTCTTCACTTGCCGCCAGTTCCTTTTGGGCGCGTTTTTCAAGTGCTTTCTGCGCTTTCAATAGGCTGGCGAGCACTTGATTGAAGGCCTGGGTCAGCTTTCTGAATTCGATGTGACGAATCCCTTCGGGGCTCAGGAACCGGCCGGTGGGCGCACGGGCAATGGCCTGGGCCTGGTCCGCCAGGTTTTTCAAGGGGTTGCTGACCCTTCTGGCGATCAAAAAGGCCACCAAAAGGGTCAACAGGAATATGGTCGTACACAGACCCGTCAGTATCAGTATCAGCGTCCTTTTCTGTTGCGTAAGGGGCAGGGACGAATGGGCGTAAAATATACCCCGAAAGTCCTTCAGGGGCACCAGCACATGGTCCGGCAGCAATTCCCTTTGTATGTCGGCGATGTCGCTGTTTGCGGAGAGTGAGGTTTTCCCGAATATCGGTACGGCCCACCCCGTATGCAGATCCATCAACTCCTGACCCGATTGAATGAGCAGCCTTGCCCGGCCCATGGCCCTAAAACGCGCCCAGAACTGGTTGTCCTTGGAGAGGTCGTAGCACACGAAAGCCGTGCCCAGTCGGTCTGCTTTTCGCATAATGGGAGCGGATAAGAGCACCGAAAACCGATGACCGCCGGGCATGGGGAACATGATTGTCCGGGGATGCTTTTCGACTGCGAGTCGTTTCATATGGGAACTCAGGGGAGTCAACTCCGGGGGAAGTTCAGGGAAAAACCTGGCGGGCTGGCCTTCCTGAATGCAGTAAAAGGCGCCGTCTGAACGGGGGTATTGCTTCAGCATCAGTTCTACCAGCTGATTCTCCACCCCGAGCATAAGGCTCACCCTGACGGTGTTGTTGAGGCTCAATTCCTGAAGCCGGGTATTCAAGCGGTCTATCCGGTCGTGAAGGGCCGCGTTCACCTCCACCTTTTGGGCCTTGATTTCATTGTGAAACTTGGCCGTCATGGTGCTGCTGAGGATGCCGTACAGGATCCCCAGCACCAGTGCCAGGGATACCCCCTGAAAGATGATCAGCACCCAGATGATGAATCTTGAGAATTTTCTTGTCATCGTCGGTGTCCCTATGATGTCTACTCTCTTTTGTTTACCACCACCTCGTCAGCAGCCATGAGGACATCCGAAGGGATCTCAAGCCCCAATTGCCGGGCCCGGTCCAGATTGAAGACCAGGGCATATCGTCGGGCCTCTTCTATGGGAGTTTCGCCCGGATCTTCGCCCCGGAGGATCCGAACCACCATTTTCCCGGCCTGCTCCCCCATGGCGTAAAAATCAACGGCCGCGCCCCCGAACAGACCCATTTTGGTAAAGGCGTAATTGATGGCGATTTCAGGCTTATGGGAGTATTTTACGGTCCAGGCGAATATCTCAGGGGCCGTATAGGTGTTCCCTTGCCGGTCTTTAAGCAGGAGGGCCCCCGGATAGATCACCCCCACCTCGGGGTCTTGATTGGCACGCTCAATCGCCTTTTGGTACTCCTCCCACCCCTCTACAATCCTGATCTCATGGGCGCAAGGGAGCGGTTCCTGGGCCATTTCAACCTGGATCTGCCGGAGTATGGCCTGTCCCGTGGGGGAGAGATCTGAAAATATCATGACCTTTTGGGTCTGAGGAAAGAGTTTGGTATGCACGCGGATGGCATCCGCAAAATGCAGCTTCTCATATACGCCCGTGATGTTGTGACCGGGACGATTTCTGGATTCCATACATGCCTTCTTTTGATGATAGGCCTCGGGTTGATTGTTCATTCCGGAAAAGACCATGGGAACGGGTTTATCCACAAGACGCAAGGCCACGGTCCGAAACGCATTGTCGTCCAGGACGATCAGCACGTCGGGCCGAAAGGCACGGATCTTTTGAAGGGCTATTCGGGCCTGTTCCCGGATTAGTTCCGGGGTATTGTTTTTTCGCTTGGTGTCCATGAAATAGGTCTGTACCTGTAAATTGTCCTGATCCTTGAGTCCGGCCCTGTGGAGCACTGAAATTACCCCGTCGTGCTGGGGCTGTCCGCACACATGGCCGGCTTCATAGCTGTGAAGGATAAAAATGCGGTACGGCGGTTCGGGTGAGGCCGCTGACCGGTTGTCGCTCAACAGCAGCCACGCGCATATAAGGATGCATATTGTGAATAATAATCGCGTTTTCGGTGCCATAATCCATTTCTCCGGAGGCAGGTTATGGTTTTTGGGGTGGTGGTCCTGGATAGGGTCCTTCCGCCATCTATCGTCCTGGCCGGTCTTCATTCGAGAAAGGTTCATTTCTGTAGCATCAGGGTGGGATATGCGTGATTCGGAATTTTGCCATAGGGGTTCTCTCTCACAACAGTGAATGTATGTCAAGACCGCTCTTAATGGTTGAGGGGCCTCTGATCCCTTGGCTTTTTGATGGTTGACACCCTATTATCGCTGTGCTAATAACTACGCTTATGAAAATATGAGGCATGCCCATGGCCCTCCCATAACCTGAGGTAACCGGTTTGTTTTCAAAAAAGATCACCCTGTTTGTGTTTCCGGGTCCGCATCAGAAGACCCGGCAGTTAAAAATTCCCAGATCCCTCCCCCTGGTCATCCTTCTTTTCCTGATTCTGGTCTCAGCGTCGGTCTGTTGGGTCATCCGGGACTACCGGGCGATTAAGGCCCGGATGCCGGAGCTGGAGCAACTGAAGCGGGAAAACGCCCTTCACCGGGAACGGTTTATTGAGATGGCCGAACAAATCGATACGTTTAAGACAGAGATGGATGAACTCAGGGCCCTGGATGAAAAGCTGAGAGGCATGGTGGAGTCGGAAACCCCGGGGGAGGATGTCCGGCTCGGGGGTATGGGTGGATCGGCGCCGGGACTGCTGGATCCCGGCGAGACAATGAAAAAGATCGATGAAGATTTTATCGAGAGGATGCACCAGACCTTGGACAGACTCCACAGCGTGGCGGAGTTCACCAAACAGAATAAGGCCAGTCTGCATCGGTTTTTGGAAAACCAGAAGCGTGTGCTTGCGGCCACCCCGTCCATATGGCCCACAAAAGGCTGGTTGAGTTCCCGTTTTGGCCAGCGAAATTCTCCGTTTACAGGGAAGAAGGAGTTTCACGACGGGGTTGACATCTGTGCCCGGATGTCCGCACCCATTGTGGTGACCGCAGACGGGGTAGTGGCGTTTTCCGGCTGGGAGCGGGGATATGGAAGAGTTGTCAAGATTGATCACGGCTACGGGCTTGGATCCAAATATGCCCATCTCAAGAAGTCCCTCGTGAAAAAAGGTCAGCACGTCGAGCGAGGCGAAACCATCGGCCTGGTGGGGAATTCCGGGAAAACCACCGGCGTTCACCTCCATTATGAAGTCCATGTAGATGGTGCGCCTGTCAACCCCCTCCGCTATATTCTCAAGTAGCCCTCACCGCGTCTCCAGCTTCAAGGCTTTTTCTTGCCAGGGGTTATCCCCGTAGTACCTGTTCTGCATAGGGCCTTGTTTTTCCATTTCAAAGTCATTATTATGGATAGGATTAAGTGGCTGTTCCTTTCCCCATTATTTTTCAATCCGGGTGGAAGGAATTTGTGTTATTTCAGCTTTATTTAAGTGGGTTATATCGATATGTTTGGAAAAGTTGTAAAAGGTATATTCGGCAGCAAGAATGAGCGGGAGCTCAAAAAGCTGACGCCCCTGGTGGATCGGATCAACCAACTGGAATCGGACTTCAAACCCCTTTCAGATGAACAGCTCCTGGCAAAAACCGCTGAGTTTAAAGAAAGGCTCCAAGCGGGCGAGCCCCTGGACGATCTACTTCCAGAGGCGTTTGCAGTGGTACGGGAGGCCTCTGTAAGGACACTGGGAATGCGGCACTTTGATGTGCAGCTCATCGGCGGTGTGGTGTTGCATCAGGGAAGAATCGCCGAGATGAAAACCGGGGAGGGGAAAACCCTGGCTGCCACCCTGCCCCTGTACCTGAACGCCTTGACCGGGAGGGGGGCCCACCTGGTGACGGTCAATGATTACCTGGCCCGGCGGGATGCCGAGTGGATGGGGGCGATTTATCAAGCCCTGGGCTTATCAGTGGGCGTGGTGATACACGGGCTGGATGATGCTGAGCGCAAGAAGGCCTATGGGTGCGACATTACCTACGGCACCAACAATGAGTTCGGGTTTGACTATCTCAGAGACAATATGAAGTTTGATATCAATGACTTTGTTCAGCGGGAGTTCCATTACGCCATCGTGGACGAGGTGGACAGCATCCTGATCGACGAGGCCAGGACCCCGTTGATCATCAGTGGTCCGGTGGAGCACAGTGAAAACAAGATTTACGAGGAAGTCAAGCCGCTGGTCATCAATCTGAGAAAGAAGCAGAGCACCATTATTCGTTCCCTGCTCAAAGACGTGCGGCAGCGTCTGGACGGCGGCGAACCCGATGAGAAGGCCATTGAGACCCTGGTACAGATCAGGAGAGGCGATCCCAAAAACCCGGTGTTTCTGGATATCATCGCCAAAAATCAGGCCCTCAAAAAGCAGATCGACCGGACAGAGAGCCTGCTGAGGTCCCAGAAGGAACTGCCGGCCCTGGATCAGGAGCTGTATTGCACCATTGATGAGCGGAGCAATGCCGTGGAACTCACCGAAAAGGGGCTGGATCTTCTGTCAAATACAGGACAGGGGGATTTTACCCTGCTGGATATCGATGATATGAGTCACTCCATTCGGGAGGACGAATCTCTAAGTGATCAGGAGAAGGATGAACGGCTCAAGGCGCTGGAGGAACAATACATGCGGACCTCTGAGCTGATCCATTCCACCCAGCAGCTGGTAAAGGCCTACTGGCTATTTGAGAAGGATGTCCATTATGTGATCAAGGACAATCAGGTGGTGATTGTGGATGAATTCACCGGCCGCATGATGCCCGGGAGGCGGTGGAGTGATGGTTTGCATCAGGCGGTGGAGGCCAAGGAGGGGGTCAGCGTGGCCGGCGAGAATCAAACCCTGGCCACGGTTACTTTTCAGAACTTTTTCCGCATGTATGAAAAACTGGCCGGCATGACCGGTACCGCGGATACAGAGGCGGCTGAATTCAACAATATCTACGGCTTAGATGTGGTGGTCATCCCCACCAATGAAAAGATGATTCGTAAGGATTATCCGGATGTTATCTATAAGACCGAACGGGAGAAGTTTATGGCCGCCGCGGATGAGATCAAGGCCCTGCATGAAAAGGGACAGCCGGTCCTGGTGGGGACGGTCTCAGTGGAAAAATCAGAGATGTTGAGCAAGATGCTGAAAAGGGCCGGGGTCCCCCATTCCGTGCTGAACGCCAAGCATCACCAGAAAGAGGCGGAGATCATTGCCAACGCCGGACAGGCCGGCACCGTGACCATCTCCACCAATATGGCCGGCCGGGGTACGGATATCGTGCTGGGAGAAGGCGTCCGGGAACTGGGCGGCCTGCATATCCTGGGCACTGAGCGGCATGAGAGCCGCCGGGTGGACAACCAGCTCAGGGGCCGGGCCGGCAGACAGGGGGATCCGGGCTCTTCCCGTTTCTATCTCTCCCTGGAAGATGATCTCCTCCGCATATTCGGCTCGGACAAGATTTCGTCCATAATGGAGCGGTTCGGCATGGAAGAGGGCGAACCCATTGAACACAATCTCATTTCCCGGGGGATTGAAAACGCCCAGAAAAAGGTGGAGGCCCACAATTTTGATATGCGGAAGCACCTTCTGGAATACGACGATGTGATGAACAAACACCGGGAAATCATCTATTCCCTCAGAAAAGACGTCCTTGAAGGAGAAAAAACTGCAGAGATCATGCAGGATATGATTGAGGAGAAGGTGGACGGCCTGGTGCCGGAATGGGTTGATCCCAGGGAGGATCCCGAGGACTGGAACCTCCAGGGGTTGCAGGAGACCATCGCGAGGCTGTTCGGGTTCAGGCTCAAAATAGACCCTGAAGACATGGGGGAAGCCGCATTTGACGCCTTGAAGGTGGAAGACATAAACGAGCTCATCAAGGAACAGGTCAAGGCCGCCTATGCGGACAAGGAAAAGCTGTTCGGGAAAGAAGAACTGGAAAATCTGGAGCGATTTATCATCCTTCAGATTATCGATGATAAATGGGTGGCACATCTCCAGGCCATGGAGCATATGAAGGAAGGGATCGGACTCAGGGGATACGCGCAGTTGGATCCGCTCAAGGAGTACCAGAAGGAAGGGTTTGCGCTTTTCGGAGAACTCATGGATCAGATCCGGGAGGAGACCCTCAGTACCATTTTCAGGGTCCGGCTGGTGATGGATCAACCTGAAGAGGCCCCCAGGCGGAAAAAGCGGTCTTTGAACCTGAGTCACGGGGAGGGGGAAAAACAGGCCCCGGTAAGACGAAAAGACAAAAAGGTGGGGAGAAATGATCCCTGTCCGTGTGGAAGCGGCAAGAAGTACAAGAAGTGTTGCGGGGCCAAGTAAGAAAAAAGATATCGGGGGTCCGTGTTCAGGTGTCTGTTTCAGGGTCAGGGGGGCGTGCTGAACACGGAAAAACGAAAGCGAAAAAATGGATGATCAGACCTATACAGTGAACGGGTTCAAGGCCGCGGCAATGAATGCCGGGCTCAGGAAGGGGGACGGGGCGGACCTGGCCCTCATATTTTCAGATAGACCGGCCACCGCAGCAGGGGTATTCACCACCAACCAGGTGAAGGCGGCGCCGGTCCTGTGGACCCGGCAACACCTGGCAGGCGGAAAAGCCAGGGCCATCGTGGCCAATGCCGGAAACGCCAATGCGTGTACCGGGGCGCCGGGACTGAAGGATGCCGGTCTTACGGCGGAGAAGACGGCCGCGGTCCTGGGAATAGATCCTGCGGAGGTGATGGTGGCTTCCACCGGGGTCATCGGCGCACGCCTGGATATGGAGCGAATATGCGCAGCCCTTCCCGCCCTGGCCAGGACCCTTTCCCCCGAAGGGATCCCCGAGGCGGCCCGGGCCATCATGACCACCGACTCCTTCCCCAAAATGAGTACCTTTGACGGACGAGCCGATGGCCGACCCTACCGGATCCTGGGGCTGGCCAAAGGCGCGGGCATGATCATGCCCCACATGGCCACCATGCTCTGTTTTATCCTCAGTGATATTGCCATGTCCGCCGATGCGCTCCAACAGGCGCTCATGCCCTCGGTGGAGGCGACCTTCAATCGAATCACCGTGGACGGGGATACCAGCACCAATGACATGGTGTTGATAACGGCCAACGGCGCTGCACAAAACAATGCCTTGTCTAAGGGTGATCTAAAGGCATTTCAAGGCGGGTTGAAAGGGGTGTTGTGGGAGCTTTCCCGGATGATTGTTAAAGACGGGGAGGGGGCCACCAAGCTGGTGGATGTAAAGATCCAAAACGCCCATACCCCCCGGGAGGCCGCTGTGGCCGCCAGGACCGTGGCCAACTCAAGCCTGGTCAAGACCGCGTTTTACGGCCAGGACCCCAATTGGGGAAGGATCCTTGCGGCCCTGGGGCGATCCGGGATTCACATGGCGGAGAGCCGGGTGGATATCTATGTGGATGACGTGCAGATCGTTTCAGGCGGATTGGGGTTGGGAGCCCAGGCGGAAAAACAGGCTGCGGTGAGGATGAAAGGCCCGGAATTTGCCCTGATTATCGATCTTAATAACGGGACTTATGGGGATTACGTGTTGACCTGTGATCTAACCCACGAGTATGTAAGCATCAATGCGGATTACCGAACCTAAGGGAGGCCGTCACAGCGTCTCGTGGGGAAATATAGGGGTATGCCGCAACGTCGCAGGCTGCAAAATGGTGTAGCGGCATACGGCAATGGAAAATGCTCAGCGAGCGCATTCCCCGCAGCTTGCTGCGGGGTTAGCGAGCGAACTAAAAACTGGTCCAATTACCTTACATTTGGGAGATTCCCTGCAGCTCGCTGCAGGGATCTTCAAAATCGGAATTTTCTGGAGGCGGGGATGTTTGCAGTGGTGATGTGTGGAGGGTCCGGGACCCGGTTTTGGCCGGCAAGCCGCCAGAAGCGACCTAAACAGTTTCTGAATATCACCGGCAAGGGCCCCATGGTGGTGGAAACCTGCGATCGCCTACGCCCCCTGACGCAGGATGAGGAGCTGATTTTGGTGCTGGGGGAGCAGCATATGGGGGAGGCTGCCAGATACTTTGAGGATCGGAAAATCCATATGCTGGCGGAACCGGTGGGGAGGAACACCGCTCCCTGTATGGGACTGGGCGCCATCTATGCCGCATATCTGGGCTGCCGGGGGCCTGTGGCGTTCCTTCCCGCAGATCACTTTATCGGTGATCCCGTCACCTTTCTGAGGGATCTCAGCCGGGCCGGGGAAATCGCCGTACAAGGGAGTATCGTTACCGTGGGGATTGTTCCTGACCGGCCTGAGACCGGATACGGGTATATCCGCCGAGCCCCTGAGCCCATGGAGACAGGGGACGGCGCCGCCTACCGGGTGGTGGAATTTGTGGAAAAACCCGAGCTCGAAAAGGCGGTCCATTACCTGTCCACGGGCGAGTATTACTGGAACGGGGGGATTTTTGTGGCCAGACCCGACACCGTTCTACAGGAGATGGAGACCCAACTGCCCGGGCTCTATGAGGGGCTTATGGAGTTGAAACCGGCCCTGGGAACAGATCGGTTTAAGACCACCTTGAAAAGGGTGTATGACCGCCTCGAGGGGATCTCCTTTGACTACGGCATTATGGAAAACACCGAGGCGCCGGTCTACGTGGTCCCTTCGGCCTGTGGATGGAGCGATGTGGGGTCTTGGCGTTCCTTGTACGCCTTAAAAACCGATGAATGCGACGCCCAGGGGAACCTGTGCGAGGGGGATGCGATCCTTGTGGATTGCCAGCAGGCCTTTGTATCAGCCCAGGGCGGGCGCACCGTGGCCTGTCTGGGGTTGAGGAACTGTCTCGTGGTGGATACCGAGGACGCCCTTCTGGTGGCTGATCAGGACCGGGCCCAGGATATTCGAGAGATTGTGGAGGCGCTCAAAGCAAAGGGGAGGAACAATCTGGTATGAAGTCGCACATGTTCAGAGAATATGACATCAGAGGGACCTATCCGGATGAGTTGAGCGGGGAGACCGTGGTTCGGTTGGGCCGGGCCATGGCCGCCTATTACTTGGACAAAGGAGTGGAGCGGATCTCACTGGGCAGGGATTGCCGTCTCAGTTCACCGACCCTTGCCGGGTGGCTTACCCAGGGTCTCCTGGCCTCCGGTATGGGAGTGGTGGATGTGGGGATGGTGCCCACCCCGGTTTTATATTTTACCCTTCATCACCTGAATGTGGACGGTGGCATCCAGATCACCGGAAGCCACAATCCGCCCGAGTTCAACGGGTTCAAGGTCTGTCTCGGGAAGATGTCGGTGTATGGAAATGAGATTCAAAAGATCAGGGAGATTGCAGAATCCGGGACCTTTCCCGCGGGAGAGGGGAAAAAGGAATCCATGGACGTGATCTCCGCCTATGGTCGGACGGTTGAAGAGGGCATTGAGGTGGGCCCGGTCAAACGAAAAGTGGTGGTGGACGGAGGAAACGGCATGGGCTGCCCGGTGGCCAGTCGCATTTATCAGCGGTTGGGTTTCGAGGTGGTCCCCCTTTTCTGTGAGCCGGACGGCCGTTTTCCCAATCACCATCCGGATCCCACGATTCCGGAAAATCTGTCCCGGATGATATCCACTGTGGAGGAATCAGGCGCGGATCTGGGCATCGCCTTTGACGGGGACGCGGACCGGATCGGGGTCACGGACAGGCAAGGCAATATGATCTGGGGGGACCAGTTGTTGATCCTCTTTTCCAGGGACCTGCTTTTGAGGCACCCGGGGGCCAAGATCATCGGGGAGGTGAAGTGTTCTCAAGTCCTGTATGACGATATCCGAAAACACGGGGGCCAGGGGATCATGTGGAAGGCCGGTCATTCCCTGATCAAGAGCAAGATGAAAGAAGAGGGAGCGCTCCTGGCCGGGGAGATGAGCGGACATCTCTTTTTCAGTGAGCGGTATTTGGGTTATGATGATGCCATTTATGCAGGCGGCAGGCTTCTGGAGATCCTTTCAAAGACCGATGCGGCCGTGGAAGACCTTTTGAGGGATGTCCCCAAGACGGCGAATACCCCGGAGATTCGTATGGAATGCCCGGATGAACGGAAATTCGAGATTGTGCGGTCGCTGGTGACGGAATTCAAGAAGACCCGCGAGGTCATTGATGTGGACGGAGCCCGGGTCCTGTTTGACGGTGGGTGGGGGCTTATCCGGCCCTCCAACACCCAGCCGGTGCTGGTGCTCAGGTTTGAAGCGGAAAATGAACAGCGCCTGGAAGAGATCCAAAAGGAATTTATGGAAAAGGTGAAAAAATACCTGTAACTTGGCGAAAGTCCCGGGAGCCGCGCGATCCGGAGGCGTGGTTTAGGCCCTGGGGATCATGGCGGCCAGTATCACCCGGACTTCCTCCCCCTCCAGACGAAGCACCTTTTTACGGGCAGTGATCTCAAAGACGGAACTCATTTGCTGGAAAAAGGCGATACTGGTTTTCCTGGCCCTCTCGGCCAGAATGACGGTGCCGCCGGGTACGAGACAGGTGGTAAACAGCCGGTGCAGCGGTGTATAATCCTTTTCATTGTAGATGACCTCGGAGCCCACAATGTAATCAAATGCCCGCTTTAAGGCCGGTTGGCGCCAATCCACCTGAGTGATTAGTGGCCCCTCTCCATTGCTGCACCGGTTCACCTCGGCATTGGCGCGGGCAAATCGAACCGCGTCCGGGTTGTGTTCCATGATGGTGACCCGATGACCAAAACAGGCGGCCACAATCCCCACAAGACCCACCCCGCCGCCGATTTCCAGAATGCGTTTTTGAGGGTCCGGCGGCATGGCAGCGAGATGATCCGCCAATATCATGGAGGCCTCCCATATCTTGGACCACAGGGGAAAGTCGGTTAGCAGATCCTTTTGGTCGATAAAGGAATCGATGGATTTGGGGACCAGGAACTTAAAAGGCTGGCCTCCGATGCCCAGGTCCTTTGTCTGTGTGGGGTATCGCTCATAAAAGGCCTCAAGTGAAAAGGCGGTCATGAAGGGTGTTCTCCTCAGTTCAGGTAAATAACAAATCACTTTACCACCTTTGGCCGGGAATGGCAACGCTGCTTTCAACCGGGATACGGATGTTTCCATGAACCTGATCATTCTTGGATCCGGCACCGCGATCCCCCTCATGGACCGGGGGTCCCCTGCCTGTGCATTGTTGGTGAGAGGGGAGCGGCCCATGCTCATGGACCTGGGCCCGGGCTCTCTGCGTCAGTTGGCCCGGGTGGGCATCAGCCATGAGCGCATCGGTCGGATTTTCTTGACCCATTTTCATCCGGATCATTGTGCCGATATGGTGCATCTGCTCTTTGCCACTCGAAATCCACGGGTAATGGAGAGGCGGGAGAGACTGACCATAACCGGTCCAACAGGTCTTACCCAACTACTGGCGGACCTGGGCCGGGCCTTTACTCCCTGGCTGGCGTTGCCCGAGACCCTTCTTGAGGTGGAAGAACTGGACCCCGGCGCCGCCGCCGACCGGGATTACGGGAGGTTCAGACTGAGATTCGCACCCACAGGCCATACGGCCAACAGTCTCGCCTACAGGATAACGGATCAGCATGGAAAATCCGTGGTGTTTTCCGGGGACACGGGCTTTTCTCAGGAGATTGTGGAGCTGGCAAAGGGAGCGGACCTGCTCGTCCTGGAGTCGGCATTCCCCAGCCATGAGGAGGTGGAAGGTCATCTGACGCCTGCTCAGGCGGGTCACATGGCGGCCCTGGCGGGGATAGAACGTCTAATACTGACCCATTTCTACCCTGAAGTTTTAAGCGTGGATATCGCCTCCCAGTGCCGTGAGTTCTATGGCGGAGAGCTGATTTTGGCCCAGGATCTGCTCCGTATAGAGGTGTGAGATTCCAATCCTAACACCTGTTCAGTACCGTCTTTCAATGATATACCGCCCCAGGTTCTGGAGGTTTCTTTTGATGGGGGAGTCCGGGAAGACATCTAAGTAGTCCACCGCCCCTGTGACAAAGGCCCGGGCCTCTTCCCAGGTCCGGTCCAGTGCCCCGTTGGCCCTGACGAGTCGGATCATGGTCTCGACATCCGCATCTTCGGGCCCTGCATGGGCGCACCTTTCCATGAGGCGTTCGGTTTCTTGAGGGGCCAGTTGGGATAGGGTGTGAATCAGGGGAAGGGTGACCTTCCCTTCTCTCAGATCCTTGCCCACCGGTTTTCCAAATTCTGCTTCAGAGGCCGTATAATCCAGAAGATCGTCGATGAGTTGAAAGGCAATGCCGATATTCAGGCCGAATTGCGTCAAAGCGGTTTCCACGTGAGAGGGGGCTTCCGAGAGGATGGCGCCGCAGGCACAGGCCCCGGAGATGAGACTGGCGGTTTTGGCGGTGATAATCTCCATATATTGGGCCTTGGTCAGCTGCCAATCGTTTACGTGGGCCAATTCCAGAATCTGTCCTTCTGTCATCCGGACCGCGGTTTCGGTGAGTTTGGTGAGAAAGGGGATATTGTCGGCACGGACGGCCACGGACAGGGCCTTTGCAAACAGAAAATCGCCCTCCAGGACGGCCGCCTGATTGCCCCATACCTGATTGGCCGAAGGCCTCTTTCGCCGGGTCGCGGCATTGTCCAGTACATCGTCATGGAGCAGGGACGCCACATGGATATACTCAAAGATGGTGGAAAACTGGTAGACGTCTTTCCCCGAATAGTCGCACAGCTCGCAGCAGAGTACAAAAATGAGGGGTCTCAGCCGCTTGCCGCTGCTGAATACAGCATACTGCCCAACCTCCTCCACCAGCGGGACCCGGGAGTCAAAGACTTTGTACAATTCCTCGTTGATTCGGGTGAAATATTCTTCGAATTGTTCCAAGTTCAATTTATGTAACGGCATTTTTGTCCTTTTTTCAAAATGATATATACCCCTTACCTATAAAATCAGCGCCACGGAGAAGATGACTAAAAGATCATAATGGAGCTGCATGAATTTTACAACCCTATCTAAAGGCCGGGAACGATTCTGCCGAGCAGATCGTATTCGTGGGCCTCGGTAATGGTGACCGGCATGATGGTCCCTAAAATGCCGTTTCCCTCGGTGATCAGCACCTGCCCGTCCACCTCTGGCGCCATGGCAGCGGTCCTGCCACACAGAAGGAGGTCTGTCTCCGGACTGGGACCTTCAATGAGCACCGGAAAGGTCCGCCCTACGAGCATCTCGTGGTTTCTTTTGGATATATCCCCCTGAAGGGTCATGAGTCTGGAACGTCTTTTCCGGGCCGTGTTCCGGGAGACCCTGGGTCTCAGGCCTTCCGCCCGCGTCCCCTTTTCCGGACTGAAGGTAAAGACCCCCAGGTGGTTCAGTCGGGCCGCTGAAACGAACCTGCAAAGTTCCTGAAAGTGGTCCTCGGTTTCGCCCGGGAATCCCACCATGAGTGTACTTCGAATGGCCACCCCGGGGACTTTGGCTTTTACCCGTTCCACGATTTTCATGGGGGTCTCCTCTTGAGGTCCCCTCCCCATGGCCTTCAGGATTTCCGGGTTGACATGTTGAAACGGGAGGTCCAGATAGGGGACCAGGGTCGGTTCAGAGGCGATCAGGTCCAGGAGCCGGTCGGTCAGGTGGGCCGGGTGGAGGTATAGTATCCTCCACCAATCGATCCCTTCTATGGCGACCAATCGCTCCAGAAGGTCTTCCAAGCAGAATCCCCTGCCCAGATCCCTTCCGTACATCCCCGTATCTTGTGCGATGAGATTGATTTCCGTAACGCCCCTTCGGGCCATCTCTCGGGCCTCCATGACAAGCGATTCAGGCGTTCTGCTTCTGTAGCGGCCCCTCAATGCGGGAATGAGACAGTATGCACAGCGGTGAGCGCACCCCTCTGCAATCCGTAGATAGGTGCTGTAAAAGGGCGTGGTCTGGATCCGGGAGGCGGTATGGTCCGGGAGATACGCGGGCCTGCCGATGAAGAAAAGGGGGGCCTCTGAAGGGGTTTGGGGCCGGATGGCCTCGGCGATGCGGTGAATCTCTCCTGTGCCCAGCCAGCCGTCCACCTCCGGGATTTCCCTCATCAGTTTATAGCCGTAACGCTGGACAAAACACCCGGCGACCACCACCCGTTTAAGGGTCCCCTGGTGTTTGAACCGGACCACCTCCAGGATGGTGTCAATGGCCTCCTGAACGGCCGACTCCAAAAAGCCGCAGGTGTTGATGAGCGCAACGTCCGCTTCCTCCAGGGTCCGGGCCACCAAAAGGCCTTTCCCCCGGAGGATGCCGAGCATGTGTTCCGTGTCCACCCGGTTTTTGGAGCACCCCAGGGTGACCACGAATACCTTTTTATCCACGTCCATGCCGGGCTTTACAACAGATCATACCGGTTCCAAGCCGCCTACTGACCCAGGCTGCGGGCCTGGTCCAGCAGCCTCTCCAGATCGAGCGAGTTCATGGCATCGGTAAAGATCTCGCTCATGAGGGTATCCGCCTGTTTTCGCCCCATAATCTTGTACCGCTCCCCATCGGCAGTGATCACCTGATTGACCAGGGTGCGGCCGTCTTTTACCAGCCTCGCCTCATACGCCACTTCAGCGACCCAGTCTCGGCCTTCGAGGTCCAGATTGAATTTTCTCAGAAAAAGGATCAATTGGGGCTGTGCGGATTTTTTTTCCGACACCACCTTCAACCCCTGGTGTTCCAGTCTTTTGGTCAGGGCCTCCTGGATGATATCCGTAACCGTGAAGATGCCCACCATGAACCCGTCCTCATCAGGGGCGGCCACACTGAGAGAAAGGTTCCCTGAAAACCCTTCAAATTCCTCCTGGGCGCCCGGTTTCAAGATCACCTTGGATTTGCGAATATCCTTTACCTTCAGCGTGATCTCTTTCCCTTGGAGGGCGTCGGACGGCTCGGGGAGTCGGTAAAGGATCTGCATTTCCGGAATTGAGCTGCAGGACAGGACCAAAAGCGCCGTCAGGCCGACCCATAGCCAGCGGGCTGCTTCTTGATTTATGGTCTTCATTCCTCTATTCTCCTTGATAAGCAAGTTGGCTGCATTATCATTACCTTAGCTGTTCAAGCCGGGATGTCAAGAAAAAGGACCAAGCGAACCATGGGGAAAGAAGACAAAACACGGATTATTCTGGATAGTGTGGCCGATGGGGTGTTCACCGTGGACCAGCACTGGAAGATCACCTCTTTCAACCGGGCCGCTCAAGAGATTACCGGGATCAAGCGGGAGGAGGCCATCGGCCGGCATTGCTGGGATGTGTTCAGGGCCAGCATCTGTGAAACCAGGTGCGCCCTCCGTCAAACCATGAACACCGGCCGACCCATCGTCAACCAGTCCATATTCATTGTCAACTTCCGGGGAGAACGGATCCCCATCAGTATTTCCACGGCCCTGTTGAAGGACGAACAAGGGGAGGTGGTGGGGGGGGTGGAGACCTTCCGCGACCTCAGCGTGGTGGAGCAGCTGAAAAAGGAATTGGAAGGAAAACATTCCTTTTTTGATATTATCAGTAAAAACGAAGAAATGCATCGTCTGTTCGGGATTCTGGAACAGGTGGCGGAGAGCAATACCACGGTTTTGCTGGTGGGGGAGAGCGGCACAGGAAAAGAGCTTTTTGCCAAGGCCATTCATTCTTTGAGCCACAGAAGAGAGGGACCCATTACCACCATCAACTGCGGCGCCCTGCCCGACACGCTATTGGAATCGGAATTGTTCGGGTACAAGGCGGGGGCCTTTACCGATGCCAAAAAAGACAAACCCGGTCGGATCGCCATGGCGGAGGGCGGCACCCTTTTTCTGGACGAGATCGGGGACATCTCCCCCGCACTACAGGTCCGGTTGCTGCGGGTGCTCCAGGATAAGGTCTATGAGCCATTGGGCAGCACCCGGTCCATGAAGGCGGATGTGCGGATCGTGGCAGCCACCAACCGGGATCTGGATAGCCTGGTGGCCAAGGGCGAATTCAGACGGGACCTGTATTATCGCATCAATGTGGCCAGGCTGGTTTTGCCCCCGTTGCGGGAAAGAAGGGAGGACATTCCGCTGTTGGCCGAAAATTTCATTCGTAAATTCAATCGGTTGATCGGAAGGGAGATCCAAGGGATCTCACCGGAAGTGTTTCATCTGCTGATGTCCCACGATTTTCCCGGAAATATTCGTGAACTGGAAAATGTTGTCGAATATGCCACAGTGGTCTGCAAAGAGAACGTCATCGGCCTGGAGCACCTTCCCGACTACTTGGGCCGGCGGATGACCGAAAAGGATCAGGGACACCGGGAAGAGTGGGCCTCTGCAGGCCCTTCCCTGGATGATATGGAGCGAGGCTTTATTTACGAGGCCCTTCGAAAAAACCACTGGAACCGAAAAGCCACTGCAGCCCAAATGGGCATCCATCCCACCACCCTGTGGCGAAAAATCAAGCGATTGAACCTGGACGTCCCCAGGCCCCGGACAAAGACGCAGGATACAGAATGATTTTCTCGTAGATTTCCACGGGCCTCAATCCGAGTTTTGTCCCTGTACGGTACCGCGTAAATGCGGACCTGTGGGGCTCTTTTTTTCTCTTTCCTTGATCATATAATCATGCACTGCGGCCTGAAGGGTCTCCACGGCGAGATGGGCGCAGTGGATCTGGTCATCCGGAAGTCCCCCTACCGCCCGTTGAATCACATGAGGGTCGATACCGAGGATCTCATCCGGTGTTTTCCCTCTGGCCAGGTCGGCGGCCGAACTGACGCAGTTCAGGCTATAGACACATCCGTCCGTCTCCTGAGAGGTCTCCGTTACCCGGTCCTTATGAAACTTCAGCCCTATTTCCATGGTGTCCCCGCATTTTCCGGTAATCCGCGCTCTCCCGTCCGTTCTATCCAGGTGGGGTGCCAGCCAGAAATGGATGAAGACCCAGGCCCCCACGATGGCAAAAAGGACCCCGCTCACCAGCAGAAACCACAGAACATATTCCACCATCGACACTGTTTTGCCTCCGGTGCATGGGATAGGGGGTAACCGGTATCAAAAGTAGGGTGAAAATCAGCTTTTTTATATCTTATCAAGAGACCTGAAGAAAGGCAATGGGTGTCTTCGGCATCCACCGGTGTTCAAAGGTTGTCCCGACACCGGGCAGGGACTCCGGCGGGTCGGTCTTTTCATGATCGGACCGGAAAATGGCCCAACATTTCCCTTGACAGCCACCCCCCCCTGTGGCATGTAACAAAATTCACAAGACAAGGGAGAAATCCTCAGTTCAGCGGGTTTGCGCCCCTTTTTGTAGTTTTCAAAATTATCGTTTCCCCATTATTTAACGCCCAAAAAAGCAGGAGAGAGATGTCATGAGTCAAGAAAAACCAAAAGGCCCCGTGATGATTATAGGGGGAGGGATCGCCGGTATTCAGGCCGCCCTTTCTCTCGCCGGTACGGGCTACGGTGTTTACCTGGTGGAACAAAAGGCTTCGCTGGGGGGGATGATCCCTGAGCTTCACCGCCTCTACCCACTATGCGCATGCTGCAAACTGGACCCCAGAATCGCGGCCTGCGAACAAGACCCCAATATCCAGGTCATGGTGAATACCCGGGTCCTGGATGTGAGCGGAAAGGTAGGCGATTTCAAGATTTCCCTGGAAACAGATGGGGGGAAAAAGGATGTGGAAGCGGGTGCAGTGGTCCTGGCGGCCGGTATCGAAACCTTTGATCCCTCCCGTTATGAGACATACGAATATGGCCATCTTCCCAATGTGGTGACCAGCGTTGAATATGAACAGCTTCAAAAGCCGCTGGGCCCAGAGGCCGGCCAGTTGAAACGGCCGTCTGATGGAAAGGCCCCGGAGAAGATCGCTTGGCTCCAATGTGTGGGGTCCAGAGACCTCAACCAGTGTGACGCGCCCTACTGCTCGTCGGTGTGCTGCATGTATGCCCTCAAGGAGGCCCTGAATACCAAGGACTGGAGCGAGGATACAGAGACCGCCATCTTTTACATGGATATGAGAACCCACGGAAAAGGGTTTGAGGGCGTCCTCAACAGGGCCGAGGAAAGGGACGTCCGTCTGATCCGGAGTCGAGTCCACACGGTAGATGCATTCCCCGGGGGCGATGATCTGGAGATCAAGTATGCGGATGAGAAAGGAGAGCTCCAAAAGGAGATCTTCGACATGGTGGTCCTTTCCGTGGGGCTCCGGCCCGCGGGCGAGGCCGTTGAATTGGCCCAAAAAATGGGCGTGGATCTGACTGCGGATCATTTTGTCCATACCACTCCCTTCAGGCCGGTGGCCACCAATGTCCCCGGCATTTTCGCCTGCGGCGGCATCAGCGGGCCGCATGACATCGGGCAATCCATCACCCAGGCCGCCGCATCCGTCTCCGAGATTGTATCCTTACTCTCTCCGGCTCCCTTTTCCCCACCCGAGGCCTATCCGGAACCCAGGGACATAACGGACCAGCCCCCTGAGATTCTCTTTGCCTATCACCTCTGCCCTGCCATGGGATCCGATGTGGGGGCCAATATAGAAGAGATCGCCAAAACCATGCCCGCCGTATCCTCGGTGTTAGAGGTGGGGGGGGACGTCCTGGGTTCCCTGGTGGAAAAACTCAAAGAGACCCAGGCCACCCGGGTGCTGTTTGGCAGCTGTACCCCGGTGGTCCACAAACCTCTTATGGAAGCGGCCTTGAAGCAGGCGGGGTTGAATCCGTACCTTTATGAGACCGTGGATTTGCGGGTTGTAGATCCGGATACGGCGCGTGCCCACTTGCAGGACCGCATTCGTATGGCCGCGGCCCGGGTCGCCCTGATTTCACCGCCCCTGCTGAAGACCTATCCGGTGGAGAAACGAGCCCTGGTGGTGGGCGGGGGTATTTCAGGTCTTGAAAGCGCCCTGGCATTGGCCAACAGCGGCTATCCGGTGACGGTGGTGGAAAAGGAAAAGATCCTGGGCGGGCATGCCCGGCACGTGAGAAAGACCTGGCAGGGGTATGACGTGCAGGAATATTTCAAAACCCTGGTGGATTCAGTGAATGCCCATGAGCACATTACCGTGATGACCGATACCCAAATCAAGAGGAACAGCGGGTTTCCCGGGAATTTTGTGACCACCCTGAACTGGAACAAAACGGATGTGGATCTCTCTCACGGGGTGACCATCCTGGCGGCCGGCGGGGATCCCATCAAGCCTGACGAGTACCTGTACGGCCAAAATGACAACGTGTACCTCTGGTCGGAACTGGCCCTTAAGATGGCGGAAGATCCCTCCGCTTTCAAAGATGCGGACACCGGTGTTTTCATCCAGTGTGTGGGGTCAAGGGAACCCGGGCATCCCCATTGCAGCAATTTCTGCTGTTCATTCTCGGTTCGCACCGCACTGGATCTGAAGGAAAGAAACCCGGAAATGAACCTCTATGTACTGTATCGGGATATGAGAACCTTTGGAGAGCGGGAGAGCATCTACCGGGAGGCCAGGGAGAGAGGCGTCATTTTCATCCGTTATGATGTGGACAACAAACCCGTGGTGGAGTCATCAAAAGGGACGGGAAAGGCCCGGGTCGTGGTGTACGATCAGGTCTTACAGCGATCCGTGGCCCTGGAGGCGGATTTCGTATCCCTTCAGAGCGCCATTGTGGGATCCCATAATGAGGCCCTGTCCCGGATCTTCAGGGTGAACCTGGACGCGAACGGGTTTCTGGCCGAATCACCGGAAAAACTGAAACCTGTGGTGTCCACCGCCGAAGGCGTCTATATGGCCGGTCTTGCGGTGTATCCCAAAGATACGGAAGCGAGCATTGTCCAGGCCAAGGCTGCTGCCGCGCAAGCCCTGGAAATTCTCTCGTTGGATAGGGTTCAGGTGGGCGGAGTGATAGCCGAAGTGATGCCTGAAAAATGTGCCGTATGCTGTACCTGTGTCCGGACATGTCCATTTGATGTCCCCTTCATTGATCATGAAACAGGCGCGGCTTACATCGATCCAGGACTGTGCCGGGGGTGCGGCATGTGTGTGGCCGAGTGCCCCGGCAAGGCGATTGTCATGGCCACCTGCAGTGATGAGATGCTCACCCAGGCGTCTGCCGTGCTTTTATCAACATCATGACCTTGATGCTGCCGACTCGGGGCATAACCGGCTAAAGGGTCAATCACTGAAGGAGAAGATGAGATGACTGACTTTAAACCCCAGATTATTGCCTTTTACTGTTCCAACTGTGCCTCATCAGCCGCTACCATCGCCGAAGGCATGAAAAAGTCCCTGCCCGAGAATATCAGGACGGTCCATGTCCCCTGTTCCGGTCGGATAGAGACCCTGCACCTCTTAAAACCGTTTGAGGAAGGTGTGGACGGCGTGTATGTGGCCGGGTGCCAGGAGGACAGTTGCCAATATATCAGCGGCATCAGCAAGGCCGCCCGTCGGGTGGAACAGGTCAAAAAGATACTGGAATCAATCGGGATAGAGCCCGAAAGAATCGATGTGTTCAATCTCAGTGCCGGAAAGGGAGATGCATTTGTGGACACCGCCCTTGAAATGACCGAAAAACTGAGGGCCTTGGGCCCCATGAATCCGGCATAAAACCTATATTCGTGTTGCGAGGGATATCATGATTGTTGCGAGACAAAAACCCATCGAGGAAATCGTCGAGATGACCCAGGCGTTTCATAAGCTCCTGGTGGTGGGATGTAAAGGGTGTGTTACCGTGTGTAATGTGGGCGGGGCAAAGGAAGTGGCCATATTGGCCTCCGCCCTCAGGATTTCGGGGAAGCGAAACGGCCGGGAAGTGGTGGTGGGCGAACATACCCTGGAGCGCCAGTGCGACCCGGAGTATGTGGATGAACTGAAAGACATCCTCGAGGACTACGAGGCGGTGGTCTCCATCGCCTGTGGTGTGGGGCCCCAGTTTATTGCCGAGCGTTACCCCGCTGTCCGGGTTTTTCCGGGGGTCAACACCCAATTCATGGGCGGTGCCGAGGAACACGGCATATGGTCTGAACGATGCGCCGGGTGCGGAACCTGTGTGGTTCACTATTTCGGCGGCGTCTGCCCCATTGCCCGGTGCTCCAAGAGCCTTTTAAACGGGCCGTGCGGCGGGTCCAACAACGGGAAATGTGAGATTTCCAACGATGTGGACTGCATCTGGGATATCATCGTGACCCGCATGATGGAGCAGGGCCGTCTAAAGGAACTCATTGAATTCAAACCGCCCAAGAGCTGGGCGACCGCGAGGGATGGCGGACCGAGGAGAATGATAAGGGAGGAACTGGTAGAATGAGCGAATACAAATCAGGAAGCAATTTGGAGAAGGTGTTACGAGCGGGACATTTCGCTTTTACCGGTGAGTGTGGGCCTCCCCAGGGTGCCAATGTGGA
The DNA here is from genome assembly GCA_021737425.1 of Deltaproteobacteria bacterium. Classification (GTDB taxonomy): domain Bacteria; phylum Desulfobacterota; class DSM-4660; order Desulfatiglandales; family Desulfatiglandaceae; genus JAIPDZ01. The sequence continues at coordinate 2,649 of JAIPDZ010000031.1, read as the reverse complement.
ACATCTGCGGGAAAAAGCAGGGCATCTGAAGGGGTGTGTAGACGCCGTAAATGTCACGGACAATCAGACCGCGGTGGTCCGTATGTCCAGTTGGGCCGCTTCCCTTATTCTGCTGGAGGAGGGGCTTGAGCCCAACTTTCAGATGGTGTGCCGGGACAGAAACCGGTTGGCCATCCAGAGCGATATCCTCGGCGCCTATTCCTTGGGAATCAGAAATATGCTTTGCCTGTCCGGGGATCACCAGAGTTTCGGAAACCATCCGGAGGCAAAAAACGTTTTTGACATCGATTCCATGCAATTGATCTACACGGTCAAAAAAATGAGGGATGAAGGAAAATTCCTGAATGAACAGGAGGTGGATGTGCCGCCCAGACTCTTTGTGGGCGCGGCCTCCAACCCTTTTGCCGAGCCTTTTGATTTTCGGGTGTATCGCCTGGCCAAAAAGATCGCGGCAGGGGCCGACTTTATCCAGACCCAGTGTATTTACAACATGGATAAGTTCAGAGAATTTATGAGGCGGGCCGTGGACATGGGGCTTCATGAAAAATGCCATATCCTGGCCGGCGTTACCCCCATGAAGAGTGTAGGTATGGCCCTGTATATGGCCAAACAGGTGCCGGGCATGGATGTGCCGGATTCCCTGATCAAGCGCCTGCGGGGGGCGGGTAAGGGAAAGGTGGCCGAGGAGGGGATCAAATTCGCTCTGGAGCAGATTGAGACGTTTAAGGAGATGGAAGGGGTGGCGGGCGTTCACCTCATGGCCATCGAATGGGAACACAAGGTGCCGGAAATCGCTGAAAGGGCGGGGGTGTTGCCGAGACCCTCGGTCTGATCCTACAGCAGATTTTCATGTCCATTGAAGCCCGGAAGATCTTCGATGTTGGATCTTCCGGGCTTTTTTTCTTGAATTCCTGTGGTGTTTATTCATAATACAAATGGCTTCCTTCATTTCAGGAGTCCCTGTGGTTACGGGCTCGGCGTTCGCTGAGCATGTTCAACCTTCTCCCCAAACCTATCATAACACACGCGCAGTCTGGGCCATATGATCATCTCAACCAAAAGCGGCCAAACATTTGATACGGATAAGGATTTGAGCGCCCCGGAACGTCATGTGCTTCAAAAGCTCTTTGCCTGGGAAGCCATGGCCGAGAGCCTGAAACAATTCAGGGCAAAGAAAACAAAGGCCCTTGAAAAGGGCTGGAACCATTCCGGTCCAGTCAAGATGAGCCCGGCATTCCGGGCCATCACCAAGGAGATGGAGCGGAAGGTGATCGACCGAGTCGGGGGATAGGGTGCCATCCAAAGATCTTTCACTCTCTAAGTTGGTGGAAACGGGGTCCCCTTTTTCCACCAGAATGCAAACCTTTTCACCCCTGTGTGTGGGTGTGGTGGGCGGTGGAGAGGCGTGTTACGAACTGCTCAAAAACATCCAAGATGGGCATCTTGACAAGTTCAACCTGAAAGTCGTGGGGGTGGCCGGTCAAAATGGTCAGGCCCCGGGGTATCGATATGCCCAGGAACTCGGCTTGTTCACCACCACCCGTTACCAGGACCTCTATTCCCTCCCTGGCCTGAATACGATTATCGAGCTTACGGGTTCTGAGGCGGTCATGGAAGACCTGCTCAGGACAAAGCCCCGTGGCGTTTCCCTCCTGGACCATCGAGTTGCAAGGGTCTTGTGGATCCCCTTGTTACAAAAGGCCGGGGAGAGCGAAATGGAAACGCTCCTGGCCTATCACAAGAATATGAAGAAGAACACCCAGCGGGTGCTCGATTCCCTTCCCTACAAATTAATGGTGGTCAATAAAGACAAGACCATCAATATGGTGAATCAGACCTTTCTGAAGGCCGCTGGGCTGACACAGGAAGAGGTCCTGGGGGAATATTGCCACAAGATACGATATGGCCTGGACAAACCGTGCGGGGAATACGGCAGGCCGTGCTACTTGGATGTGGTGAAGGAAAACAGGGAGATCGTCAGCACCATTCACGAAATCGATAGGGAGGATGGGGAGAAGCGCTTCGAGGTGATTACCGTTTCCCCCATGTTCGACCTGAACGGTGAACTCTCTCAGATCCTCGAGACCTCGAGAGACGTGACGGACCGGCTCAAGCTGGAACGGGAAGTCGAGACCTCCAAGACGTTTTTTGAAAATGTCATCGAGAGTACGGTGGACGGCATCGTTGTGGTGGATACCAAGGGCAATGTGCTCATATTCAACCGGGGCATGGAAAAGCTGACCGGTTATTCCAGCTCTGAAATCATCGACAGAGGGCATTTGAGCAGTTTTTATGACATTGATGTGGCCAAAGAGAACATGAAAAAAATGCGCAGTGACCAATACGGCCCCATCGGAAAACTGAACCCGACCCGTATGTCCATCACCACCAAAACCGGTGAAGAAATCCCGGTGACCCTCAGCGCCTCCATCATAGAAGTCAACGGAAAAGAGATCGGGAGCGTGGGGGTGTTTACGGACATGCGGGAGATTCTCCAGATGCGAAAGGACCTGGAAGCGGCCCATTTGCAGCTGGTCCAATCCGAAAAAATCGCTTCCGTGGGCCGGATGGCGGCAGGGGTGGCTCATGAGATTAATAACCCTTTATCCGGGGTACTCATTTATGCCGAACTTCTGGCCGAGAGCTTTA
>JAIPDZ010000030.1 GCA_021737425.1 Deltaproteobacteria bacterium | reverse complement strand
ACCACCCATCGCAAACAACACCCCCAATACGGGAAAATCAACCATGCAGGTCTGGATCAGGGGGATTTTATTTTTGCGGCTTCCACGGGATCAGAACCGGAGATGAAAAAGGCGGAGAAACCTCAGCAGGCTTCAAAGAAAAAGGCAGACCAGGGTCAGAGTGCATTGGATCAAAAAATACGAGAGCTCGAGGCCACCATCAAGGAGGCGAAGGCCTTGAAGGACGAGTTGAAGGAAGGGAAAGGGGGTCCCGCCTCTGATGGAAAGGGTATGGAGGAAAAAGGCGCAGCGTCCAAGTCAAGCCCGGTAAAGAATTTCAACAAACAAATACAAGTCCTGCAGGATCAAAACCGGATGTTGGAGGCAGAAAATAAAAGGCTCAGGGCACAACTGCGCGAGCGAGAATCCGGCCGGATGCCTGATTCACGTGTAACCGAGGGCTATCAGAAACAGATACAGGCCCTGCAGGATCGAAACAGAATGCTGGAAGCACAATACGAAAGGCTCAAGACAGAAAGACGCAGGGATGAAGTAAAAAAGACGGACGACAATGTCCCGTCCGGCGTGATGCCCCACGAAGTGGGAAATTCGGGACTTGGAGCCGCTCCTTAAGGGCTTACTCAAAAGTAATCAAGCGATCTTCCAGGATGTTTTGTTGAAGGTAAGCCATTTGATTTGTCGGCAATAGATTCTTAGATTGAAACTTCTATGCATAAGGCGAAGATGTTTTGTTGAGGTTAACGCGTTTGAATCATTAGCGATAAAGGTGTCAGGTTTCGGGTGTCAGGGTTTATTGTTTGCTGAAACCTGAACACTGGCCACTGATTTGGTTGCGGCCGTAGGCCTGCATTGGGGTGTCAGGTGTCAGCAAATCCAAATTCTGACACCTGAACACTTTTGGTTAGGGCTCACGCAAAAATAAACTATCATTTATAAGGGCTAACTATCTCATATTGGAAAGCCTAGTTCATTAAGCAGCGTAATCAATGGCCTTTAATACTACTATTTTTGTTGATATTTACTTTTTGAGACCATTGGCCTTGACAAATGTTTTTAAATGGGCTAATAGTCTCATTATGAACACGACAAAATATACCATACAGGCCATCGAGAAGTTCCTTAAAACGAACAAAATCGCGACCTTTGACCAGCTTCAGGCAGAACTGGGCAATCCGGCCCGCTGTACGGTCTTTCGTAAGTTGTCCCAACTGGAGTATTTGAGCAGCTATTCTCATCGCGGCAAATACTATACGTTGAGATCTATTGCGCGTTTTAATCCACTGGGATTGTGGAATCACCGAGCGGTGTGGTTCTCTCGATTCGGAAATCTGCTGGATACCGCCCAAGCCCTGGTCGAAGATTCTGAAGCGGGCTACACGGCTGGTGAACTCAAATCGATTCTGCATGTAAAAACCAAACATGCGTTGACTCAACTGGTTAGGGCGGATCGGCTTCAACGGGAGGCATTCGATTCGGTCTATGTCTATTTCTCTGGGGAAAGTCATATCGCAGATCAACAGAAAAAGGCTCGAAGAGATCATTTGAAACGCCCTTCCGCTTCCTTGATCGTTGCCAATCCTAATCTGGCCGCTGAAGAAGCCAAGGCGACAGTTCTTCTTTTTTGCAGTATGCTCGATGAACGACAACGCCGGTTGTATGCCGGGCTGGAGTCCTTAAAACTGGGCCATGGCGGAGACGCGCACATCGCTTCCCTTTTGGGGATGGCTCCACACACCGTTGCACGGGGTCGCCAGGAACTGATGAGTGGAGATTTGCCCCATGACCGGATTCGGGCACCAGGGGCCGGCCGGCTGTCACAGGAAAAAAAACGCCAAAGATCATAGACGCTATCGCAGCGATTATGGAACACGAAACCGCTGGAGATCCTGTCAGCGGATGCAAATGGACCCGGAAAACCACCGTCAAGATTGCCCAGCAGCTGAAACGCGCCGGCATTCGGGTTTCGGCCAATACCGTGGGTAGATTGTTGAAGAATATGGACTTCTCTCTTCGAGTAAACATTAAAACCCTGGAGTCTGGATTGAGGAATCCTCCCGATCCCCATGATCGGGACCTGCAGTTTCGCTATATCCGAAGGCAGGTCACTGAACACACGACCCAGGGACTGCCTGTCATCAGTGTAGATACCAAGAGCCGGGAACTGATTGGTTTTTTCCATCACTCCGGACGCAGATGGGCTCAACAGCCTATCAAGGTCCTTGACCATGACTTCCCCTCTGACGCCCAAGGAGTTGCCATCCCTTATGGGATTTATGACCTTGCTCGAAATGAAGGTTTTGTCTGTGTGGGTACGACTCATGACACCTCTGAATTTGCCGTAGATTCCATACGAGCCTGGTGGTCACGGGCGGGCTCAAAACATTATCCCAATGCCGATCATCTGCTCATCCTTGCCGACTGTGGCGGGAGTAATGGCTATCGGACCCGTTTGTGGAAGCAAAAACTGTATACCCATTTATCTGAATACTTCAAGCTCCATGTGAAAATCTGCCACTATCCTCCAGGGTCATCAAAATGGAATCCCATAGAACATCGCATGTTTTCCTTTATCAGCAGCAACTGGGCTGCTCAGCCTTTAACTGACTACGAAACCGTATTAAAATACATACGAACAACCAAAACATCAGCAGGACTAAAGATTCGATCAGTGCTAAACACAAAACATTACCAGAAGGGAAAAAAGGTCTCCGATGATCAATTCAATGAAATCGCATTGAAGCGATACACCTCGAGGCCAAATTGGAACTACTCCATTTCTCCTTCAAAAATGTGAAATTATTTTTGCGCGAGCCCTTAGCCTGTGTTACGTAAAATAATCGTCCCGGGCCTTTTTGAGTTGGAGCAGGTTCTCCAACGGGGTGGGCGGGGCGATACCACATCCCGGGCACAGAAAATCCGTATCGTTTTCCAGGGCCTGAGTGGCCTCCTGGTACACTTCCTCCGGAGTCCCGTTAAACAGGGTGGTGGCGGTGGCCACATTTCCGAACACCTTGACCCCCTTTTGGTGGGCGATTTCCACGGCCCGCTTCATGTCCGCCTTCTCTTCGATACTGATGCCGGCCACCCCGGTATCGCACATCATATCGATGATGGAGTCCGTATTCCCGCAGATATGAAGGACCACCGGACCTTTGGCCCGCTCCACCACCTGCTTTAAGATGGGCTGGGTGTGTTTTTCAAAGAATTTGTTCCTCAAAAGCGCCGGGCCCGCCGTGGGTTCCGCAAATACGTAGTAGTCTGCTCCGTTGTCGAACGCAAAGTTTTCAGCCGCCACAGCCGCCTCCCGGGTAACCTCCAGCACGGTGTTGATATTCTCCGGTTTCTTGTAAATCCACTTCATGAACTGCTCGGTCCCCACCAGGTTTGCAGCGCAGGTGAAGGGCCCTTCGGTCTCCCCGAACACGACCAGGTCATCCCCCACCTTCTCCTTGAGCAGTCGGAAGTGTTCCTTAAACATGGGGAATCGGCCCCGTTCCAGATAGTCTGACGGAAATTCAATGTTTTCAATGCTGTCGGCATAGGGGTGGCCATGGATGGAATACTGAATATCCTTCTGAGGCGTACCCAGTTTGCACCCGAAGGCCTCGCTCAACCCCACGATATCCCATCCCATGGCCTTTACCCATTCAAATTTCCCATACTCATGCCCCGCGTAAGATAATTCGGTCATGGCCACAGGATCCGTGTCCGCAAGGGGCCTTGCGTACCCGCATTTGTCCATCAAATCCACCACCCCGTAGGTGGTGGTGCTTCCGTAGGGCGTCATATCCACGTCCTTACCCGTAAACCGGTTCCAAAACCGCTCTCTCAGACTCATTTGTGCCATTTTTCGACCTCCTCACCGAAACACATCATAAGAACAAATAAAAATTATGCATTAAATGTTAACACGGCGTCCCTGGGAAGCGCAAGCCCCAGCGCGACCTCGGCCGCCTTCACCACTGCCATGGGAATGGGACAGGCCAGATGACATCCCGATTTCTCCGCACACCGAAAAATGGGACTTTGTCTCAGGGGCAAAAAGAGATCTCTCACCGTGATCCGGCCCATGCAAGGCGCCAACTTCCGAACCTGCAAGCAGTCCGACAGGATTTCAAAGTCCACCCGCTTCCCTTGGCGCAGGGCCCGGATGGAACAGGTGAATCCACAGATCCCCGGTTCCACACTGACCTGCACGGAGGCGGGAGACTCCTTCATACCCAAGTCCTTATTTCCCTACGCACCCGTACTATTTCTGATGCAAAATCTCATCTGCCACCAGTCCCTTTAGATGGGGAAATTCATCCGTCATATGGGGAATTTGCATGGACTCCATAAACTGCTTTTCAAAGTCTTCCTCTACGGTCAGTTCAATATATTCCACGTTTCGCGCCACCCAGTTGGCATCTGCGCGCATCTTCCGGTCCAGAAGGGCCACCCGAGCACCGTCCCCTGCAGCGTTTCCCACGGAGAGCACCTTTTCCACCTCGCAATCCGGGAACAGGCCCATGATCAAGGCCTTTTCCCGGTTTACATGGGTGCCGAAGGCGCCGGCGATCTTGATGCTGTCCACCTTATCCACGCCCATCCGCCGCATCATCAATTTGCATCCGGTGTACAGGGCCCCTTTGGCCAACTGGATCTGGCGGATATCCTTCTGGGTGATCACCACGTCTTTTCCGATGGAGGTCTCATCGGCCCAGGCAATGACAAATTCCTTCTGCCTGGGGTTGTCCGGGTTCTTCCGAAACCGGTTCGATTTCTGATCCTTGGAGAACCGGCCGCTCTTGGCCACCACCCCGGACCGGTAGAGTTCCGCCAGCACATCCAGGATGCCGGAGCCGCAGATCCCCTTGGTCTTCATTTCCTCGGGCTTGGAGTACTTCAACCAGGCCTCCCGGCCGATCACCTTATAATCGACATCATGGGTCTCCGGGTCGATTTTGATCCGCTCGATGGCGCCCGGTGCGGCCCGCATTCCAAAGGCCAACTGGGCCCCCTCCAAGGCCGGACCTGTGGCACAGGAGGAGGAGATCAGCTTGTCCTTGTTGCCCAGGACCAGTTCGCCGTTGGTTCCGATGTCAATGATGAGCTGGAGCTCCTCACTCCGGTAGGGTTTTTCCGAAATCAGCACGCACACGTTGTCCGCGCCCACAAACCCGGCTTCGTTGGGCATGATAAAAACATTGGAAGAGGGGTTGATGTTGAGCCCCAGATCCCTGGCCCGAATATCCAGACTGCGGTGCACCACCGGCGGAAAGGGGGCCAGCCCCACATACTGGGGATCCAGCTTGAGCATGATATGGTGCATGGCCGTGTTGCCCCCCAGGGTGACATCCACGATATCGGAGGGCTCCAGCCGAAGATAGGTCTTCCCCTCCTCGGGCGACTCCACGATGACAAACTCCCCGTCTTCATCCTTTATGGATTTACCGTTTTCATCCTTTTGTTTTCGAGTAGGGGGGTGGGTAGCCTCACAGGCCTTTTTAACCAGGTCATTGAGTCCCTCCCACAGGTCATTGCTCATCCGCTCCAGGCCCCCGGGATTCTGCATGTGAAAGGTAATCCGCGCCATCACATCCTCCCCGTACTTGCACTGGGGATTCATCATGGAGACGGTCTCCAGGACCTGCATGGTCCGCATATTACACAAATAAGCCGCTATGGTGGTGGTACCCACGTCAATGCCGATCCCGTAATAATCCTCCACCTTCCCCGGCCACAGCTTGATGATCTCTTTTTCATCCCACACGGCTGCGGTAAGGGTCCACTCTCCCTCGCGGATGGTGCCGGGCAACTTTCTGAGCGTATACCAGTCAATGGAGAGATTTTTGAGCCCGTGGTCCTTTTCCAGAGCCTGGGTCATCCGTTCAAAATCGCCCAGGGGGTCTTCAAAGGTGGGCGGTGTAACCGTCACCGTATACAGCTTGACCGCAGGATCCCATTCGATCTCAATGTCCCGTGCCGCCTTGCTGACCACCTGTTTCCCGGCCCGGGATTCCTCGGGCACAAAGAGGAGAAGGTCCCCGGTGACCTGGGCCACGCATCCCAGCCGGTACCCGGAGGCCCGCTGCTCAGGGCTTATGAATTTCTCTTCCTCCTTTTGCCAGGGGCTCACATGGTCCTGGCCGGAAACCACCCCGTACTTTTCAAACGATCCTTCCTCCACCCGGACCTTACACTTGCCACACACCTTTTTCTCGCCGCACAGGGTCTCGATATCCACGCCGAGCTGGCGGGACGCCTCCACGATGTTTATTCCCTTATCCACTTCCCCCCGTCTCCCGGAGGGTTGAAAAATCACCTTCGCCTTGCCTGTTTCACTCATTATCGGGCCACTCCTCGACTGGTCAAAAACCGTTTTCTGTTATCATTTGGCCCCTGTTACTCCGGCAACTGAATGCCCCAAAAATGTCATTCCGGCGAAAGCCGGAATCCAGCAGTACACTGGATGCCGGTCGAAGATCCCGTGCTTAGCGGGGATCAAGTCCGGCATGACGAAGTTACTCTCTATAATTGCCGATTTAATAACATGCCAAAACAATTTACTGTATGGATGCCGCATTTCCAGAAGCATCGTTGACAAAAGGTGCAGTGACGAATTGTTTCGAATTATAATTTTTCCTCTGCGCTCTCTGCGTCTCTGCGCGAAGTCTTGCTCTTTACGGGATGATCAAGATTATTTGTTCTGCATCTCCCTGAGCCGGCTGATCATCTTGATGGCTTCTTGTACCGCATTGCCTGCCGATTCAGCATACCCGTCCGCCCCGAACAGATCGGCCGTATCGCTGGTCACCGGCGCCCCGCCCAGCATGATGGCCACATCCGGGTTTTTTTCTTTGATCATCTTGATCACCTTTTCCATACCCATCATGGTGGTGGTCATCATGGCGGACAGGGCCACGATTTCGGAATCCGTGCGGAGTTGCTCCTCCACAAACTTCTCCAAGGGGACGTCCCGGCCCAGGTCATGGACCGTAAACCCGGCCACCTCGAACATCATCTTGATGATATTCTTGCCGATGTCGTGCACATCGCCCTGGACCGTGCCGATGACCACCTGGCCTTTGGGCTTGTCCCCCAGATCCTCCAGGGTGATATGGGGCTGCAGGATATCCAGGCCCGCATACAGGGCGTCCGCGCACATGAGGAGTTCAGGCACAAAATACTCCTGCTGGTCATACAGCTCCCCCACTTCCTCCATCCCTGCGGCCAGCCCGTTCATCACCGCATCATAGGCATTGAACCCCTCGTCAAGCACCTTTTGGGCGGCCTCCTTGACCTGATCCTCTTCAAACTCCACCACCCCTTCGTGGAGTTCCTTTAACAGTTCCTCTCTACGCTCTTCTTTTCCCATAAGTCTATCCCTCCGCCGATTTATAATCCGCCTTCCAATAAAGGTATTTTTTCGCTTTCTGCTTGTTCCCTTTACACCCCGAACATCACACCCGCCCCACTGCAGGGGTAGGCTCTTTACCATACTTACGGACCGCCTGAACATAGGCCTTCATATTTTCCTCTTTTACGTCCGGCCATATATCACACCCCGGCCACACTGCATCCACTCCGTCATCGATGCATTTCTGGATGACTCCGTCCACCTCGGAGGGCGCCATCTGGACTAGGGTACCGTACGGGTCAAAGTTGCCCAGGATCAGGGCGTCATTTCCCAGTTTCTGCCGGGACTCCGCCACATTGTTTTTCTGATCCACGCTCACCGCATCCGCACCACAGTCGTTCATCATCTCGATGATCAGATCGGTGGAGCCGCAGATATGATTGATCTTCGGCGCGTTCAGTGCAGAAAAGACCTTCTCCAGATTGGGCTTGATCAAGGTCTTCCACATGCGCGGGGAGAGCAGATCCGTCCCCGAGCCCATCTCCCGGATATTGACATAATCGACACCTAAGTCCTCATAGTGTTTGGCCACTGCAATCACCAGGTCGGTCATCCGGGCCAGGAACCCCTCCACCCGATCCTTATCTTTTTTGAGCCCCTTGAGCAGCACGTCCAGTTCGATCAACTGGCCGGCCATGGTGAACGGGCCCAGGACCCAGCCCCCCACGGCCAGTCTGCCGCCGTCATGGCTCACCAGAATCTTCAGGGCCTCATCCACCACCGGCATCCTCGCCTTCTCAAAGATCACGTTCAGATCCCCGGGCATGTCCACCTCGTCTAAGGTGGCCCACTTGGAGGGAACCGTAGGATATAAAATACCTTCGGCATCTTCATACAGGCTCACCCCCCGGCCCAGGGCCTCAGGCACCGTACACATGTCGTAGGGAACCACCACACCGTCAAAACCGAACATCTCCGCACCGGTGATGGCCGAACCGGCCAGGTACTCGGCAGACCCGTGCACCTGGGCAAACCGTATGCCCATCTTGTCGATGGCCTGCACGGTCACCGTGCCCATACCGCTGAAGCAGGGCATCTCGTCCACCGGTTCTCGTTTAAAGAATCGTTTCACTCTCTCTTTCGGGGTCATTGTCGCCATTCACTTACTCCTTAACTCCCTGAGGTTTATGATTTGATTACATCCCTTTCAACTGTCCCACAAAATCAGGGAACAGCTGGTTCAAGGGGTGGCTGTCCGAGGGGGGCAGGGTCTTATGCTGGGCAAATGCCGCGGCCGCAGTAAATGCATCGGCCATGGCCACCGCCGGAAAGATCCTGGTTGCCCCGGCCATGGGACCGGAAAAGATCATGTCGTGATACATGAAGGCGGCCAGTCCCTCCAAGGCCGCATCGGCCGCAGCCCAGCCCTTAAATCCCCACATCTCTCTTGCCTGCTTCCACATGTACGATCCGTTGGAGGGCGCACTGGAGGTGGGAAAGCCCCATTTTTCCTTGATCAGTTGATTGGCCATGCCGCAAAACGCGGTGGCCGGTCCGTTCATCACCGAGGTATCCACGAACACGGACTCAAACTCAGCCCCCACCCGGTCTATGGCGTCCAAGAGTTTCTGGGTCCCGGTGATCCGGCCCTGGGGAAGCTGATCCGCCATGTCAAAGGCCACCAGGAGGACATGCTTGACCCCCATCTGTGAGATTTCCCGGATCTCGGTCTCCAGGTCCTCCTCCCACACCGTGAGGCTGTTGTAAAACATGCGGTCCAAAAGTCCTTTTTCCGCGCAATAGGCGGCCCCGGCCAGTTTGGGCTTCATCTGCCAGGCGTCGATGCAAAAGGGCATGTCACTCACCGAGGTCACAAAATCCACGTAGGTCTCAAATTCCTTGCCCGTATTGGCCACGATGTCCGCCATGCCCGGCACGCCGGTCTCGGCCCACATCTTGTCCTGAGTCCTGAGCAGGGTCTCGGCCCGCTTTTCATCAAAGCCCTCTTTTCGTTTCCCCTCAAAGACCCGGTCCCCTTTCTGAAAGATGGACGAGCACACCACCGTAGGGTATTCCCCGGGCTGGCCCCCGAATTTCACGCCGCCGATCTCACAGGCTTTCTGCTTTGTCGAAAAATTTACCAGCATAATTCCTCCTGACCTTTTACCTTCAATTTCTGTTTCACACCATCTTTCAGAATGGGCTCGGGCACACCGGACTCATACCGCAAGGTGCTGCTTGATAATGTCCTGATCCGCCATCAATTGGTCCGAGGTGGCGGTCTGCGCCACTTTCCCCTTGATGCCCATGAGATAGTGCCTGGAGGCCACCTTTAATGCCATTCGATGGTTCTGCTCCACAAGGAGAAGGGTCAGGCCCGATTGCAGGCAGAAAAGGAGGATCGGTTGGATCACCTCATACACCAAAAGCGGCGCAAGTCCCTGGGACGGCTCATCCAGCAGCATAATGACCGGGTTCCCCATCAGGGCCCGACCAATGGCGAGCATCTGTTGTTCTCCACCGCTGAGCGTGGAACCGTCCTGCCGGTTTCGGGTCTTGAGCACAGGAAAATGGCTGTACACCTTCTCCATGCTCCACGCCTCTTCCTCCCCGGACGGCTTTGCCGCCAATTTGAGGTTCTCTTCCACACTTATCCCTGGAAAGATATGCCTTTCAGCCGGTACATACCCGATACCTTTTCTGACCACCTTGTGGGGAGGCCATCGGGTGGTGTCCTCCCCGTTGATCCGGATCTTTCCCTTTCGGGGCGGAGTAAGGCCCAGGATGGACCGGAGGGTCGTTGTCTTTCCCACGCCGTTTCTGCCCAGGATGGAAACCGCCTCAAGCCGGTTCACGTCCATGGAAAGCCCTTGGATAATATGGCTTCTTCCATAGTAGGTGTGGAGGTCCTCGATTTGAAGAATTTTCTCTGCTTCGTGCTCAGCCATGCCCGAGATAAGCCTCCTTGACCAGTTCGTTGTCCTGAATGGTCCGGGGAGATCCTTCCGCAATGATGCGCCCCTGATCCAGGACCGTGATTTCATCTGAAATTCTCATGACCACATCCATATCATGTTCCACCAGGACCACTGCAATGGTATCGGTCAGTCCCTTAATAAGCTGGGCAATATGTTCGGTCTCCGCAGGCGACATCCCTGCCGTGGGTTCGTCCAGAAAAAGGATCTTGGGATCGCCGGCCAGGGCCATAGCGACTTCCAGGAGACGCTGGTCCCCGTGTGCGAGATTGTTGGAGGGCACGTCCGCCTTGTCCTTCAGCTCCAAACGGTGGAGTATCTCCCAGGTCTTTGTATTGACGTTCTTGAGGCCTTCTCTTGCTGAAAAAACCCTCAATGACCCGCCGATCTCGGTCTGGGCTGCAATCCGCACATTTTCAAACACACTCAACCCCATAAATATGCTGGTAATCTGAAAGGTGCGACAAATGCCCAAGCGGACCAGCACATGCGCAGGCCTATTGGTGACATCCTGTTCCTGGAACACCACTGCACCGGAACTGGCAGGAAGCTTCCCTGTGATGACATTAATAAAGGTCGTCTTTCCGGCTCCGTTGGGCCCGATAATGGATCGGAGTTGTCTGGCCTTAAATTCCGCATTCACATCATTGACGGCAAGCACGCCGCCAAAATGCTTGTGAAGGCTCTTTGTGCTCAGGATGGTGGTCATGGATCTTGATCATTCCTTTCTGAAGCGCGTCAGGTAATCCCCCAGGCCGATAAAGCCTCTCGGCAGGAACAGCACCAGCATGATCACGACCAGCCCCACGAACAACTCCCAGTGTTCGGTCATGGTGCTGATGTAATCCTGCATAAAGATAAAAATGCCCGCCCCCACAATGGGTCCCCACAAAGACCCCATCCCCCCGACCAGGACCATCATAAGGACCCCGGCCCCGGCGAACGCACTCATGGTGGTGGGCCCGATATAACCGCGGTAAAGGATGAACAGTCCCCCGCTCACACCGGCCAGCATACAGGCATACATCCATCCGTACAGCTTATATCTGCGGACATTGATGCCCACGAACGAGGCCCTCTCCTCGTTTTCCCGGATGGCCTCCAACACCGCTCCAAAGGGGGAATGGATAATCCGCCACGTGAGTAAAAAACAGATGAATACGATGCACAGGCTCAAAAGATACATGGTCGTAGGGTTCCCGGAGCTGCCCAGGGTTATGCCCAGCACCTGGATGTCCGGGTGAGGCACCCCCATCAACCCGTCATCGCCTCCGGTCAAGCTATACCACTTCCATACAATGGTATAAAACATCATGCCGAAGGCCAGGGTCAAAAGGGCAAAGGCAAGGCCGCCGGTACGCACCTGGACCCACCCTACGGGAAGGGCGATGACGGATGTCACCACCACGCCTGCGAGCAGCGCCAGCCACAGGGAAGACGGCGCCACATGGATCAGAAACAGACCCACCACATAGGCCCCCAGTCCGAGGTAGGCGTTGTGCATAAAAGAGAGAAGGCCGGTGTACCCCAAAAGCACATCCAGACTCATGGCGAGGAGACCGTAGATGAGCATCTCGTTGACCAGGCTTATGTAGAAACGATTGGTCACTACAAACGGGAACAGGGTCAGACAGGTGACCACAATGAGGAGGGCCACGATTTTCATGGGGTGGGTGCTTCGCCTCTTTGTGACCATTTCAGACATTGGAGCCTCCATATTACTCAAACCTTCCTTCTCCGAGAAGTCCACGGGGCATAAAGGCCAGAATAAGGGCCATCATCATATAGACGATCACCATGGCCAGATCCGTGACAAAAAATTCGGCCAGGGTCTGAACCAACCCGATCAGAAAGGCCGCCAGCACCGCGCCCCGCAGGCTGCCCAAACCCCCGATCACAATGACCACAAAAGAACTGATCAGCATCTCATGCCCCATGATGGGATCTATGGTGTACAGCGGACCTGAAATCACCCCGGCAATGCCGGCCAGAACACAGCCCAGGGCAAATGCCCCCGCATGGACAAAGGTCATGTTGATTCCCATGCACGATACCATTTCGGGAATGCTGCTGGCGGCCCTGAGGATGATCCCCAGTTTCGTCTTTCCCAGAAAAAGCATCAATCCGATCATGGCCACGGCCGTGGTCAGGAGGGTAACCAGCCGAAAAACCGGGTAGTGGGTCCCTGCGATGGGAAGGGTTTGTCTCATAAACTGAGGAAGTTCGATAAATCGCGGCTCATTCCCCCAGAAATATTTGATCAGACCATCCAGGAAAAACATGAGTCCGTAGGTGAGGATCAACGTATACACGATGGATCGTTTTCGTACCGGCACGATAATGACCCGCTCGATGATCAGTCCCACCACGGCGATGAGAAGAGGGGCGACGAGCAGCGCCGCAAAGTAATTGAGGCCCGAGGCCACCAGTGTAAACCCGGCGTAGGCCCCCAGCGCATAGAGGGAACCGTGGGCCAGGTTCATCACCCGGCTCAGTCCGTAAATGATATTGAGCCCAATGGCCACAATTAACAACACACCGCCCAGGACCAGGCTATTCAAAATAATATCTACGGCAATAGCAGTGAAGCTCATGTCATTTTCCCGTGGTCTTTCGCAGAGGTTCAGCGTGAGACGGTTACCGATCCTCCCCAACAAGGTGTCAGGTTTCAGGTGTCGGGTTTCAGGGTGTAAAACCCGCACACCAGAACCTGAACACAGGTTAGGGATTCGGCTACAGTTTTAATTCCACTTTGCCGGGGGTCCCAGCTCTTCCGCCGGAAAGGTATGAAGGACCTTCATATAGATTTTTGCGTCATAGGGATTCGGCGGCGCCAGTTTGGTCTCGGTCAGCACTGCCGAATTTCGCATACAGTTGTCTTTGGCCGAAATACGGACTTCGCCGTAAGGCCCGTTAAAGCTGATTCCTCTCAGGGCATCTGCAATTTCCTGGGGATCGGTGGATCCGGCCTTTTCAATGCCGTTAAACAGATTCATGGCGCCCACATAGCTGTGGCAGGCTGCATCGGAAGGAATGGTTTTGAATTTTTTCCAGAAATCGGACTCCCATTTGTCCGAGATGGGATTGTCCACATCCCAGCACCAGTCGGATGCCCCAAAGATACCCACACAGGCCTCACCGCCCGCTTCCAGTTCCACCGGACCCGGAGCCGCGCCGGAGACGATTCGGGCATATTTCTGAATGCCGAAGTCATAGGCCTGTTTGGCAAAGACCGGGATGACATTGGTAATGAGGGCGATGTATACGCCGTCCGCCCCCGAGGCCTTGATCTTGCTGATGTAGGAAGACCAGTCCTTGGTCTTTATGGGGGCCTTGTCGAAATCCTCATTGGCGATCTTGATGCCGTTTTTCTTGGCCAGGTCAACGAACCGCTGGCCCGCATCATGTCCCCAAGCATAATCGTGGACCAGCACATAATAGGTCCTATCCTTAAGATCGGGAGTCGCCAGGATGCCCTTGACATTCCCCACCGCGGTCTGATCGTTGGCCAATTGACCGCTCCTGAATACCAATGGGTTGAGACCGTAGAACTTGGTGGTCATCACGTGGGTGGTCAAAAACGGGACATTCAGCCGGTCGATATTCTTGGCAATGGCCAGGCCCACACCACTTGAAAAAACACCGATCAAGGCCTTGCAGCCATCCTTGAACACCAGTTTTTCCGCCTTGCTCACGGCAACCGGCGGCTTTACCTGGGTGTCTTCCACAATCAGTTCGATGGGCCGTCCCAGAAGGGTTCCCTTCTCTTCCGCAGCCATCTGTATCCCCATCTTCATCTCTTCCCCGCCCTGTGCCACAATGCCTGAGAGGGGGACGATAACACCGATCTTGACCGGGTCCTTAGCGATTGCCTGATTAGGAACCATCAGGAAAGCACCTGCGATTACACAAAGGATGGTTGTTAGGAATGCCTTTTTCATCTTTTCCTCCTTCTCTTCCTGCAAAATGGGGTTTAACGCCGATTGGATTTCAATGTTCCGCCTTTTATCACCTCCCACTCATTTCAAATTACCCGCACCTATTCAGGCTCGGGGATCACCTGGTCCAGAAGTTCCACCAGGTCATACAGCTGCATATCGCTTTTGATTCGTTTGGATCCCTCGTTTAGGTTGTAATGACAAAACGGGCAGATGGACACCATATGTTCCGCACCGGTGGCCATCCCTTCTTCGATGCGCCTGGAGGCGTTCTTGGCAGCCCAATCCCCGTATCCTGTCATCACACCACCCCCACCACCGCAGCAGTACGAGTTATCCCGGATCCTTTCCATTTCCGTGAACTCAATACCCGGAATGGCCTTGAGCAATTCCCGGGGCACATCGTACAGGCAGTCTTCTTCATTAAGGCCCACATAGGCCCCTTTCCACAGTTTTGAGCCATCCTCATCAATCTCAAACTTGTTCAGGTGTCTTCCCGTATGGCAAGGATCGTGATAGGTCACCTTCATGGGCAATTCACCGGAGAATTTGAGTTTGCCTTCCTGAAACAGTCCATTGAGCAGATCCACCGTATGCACCACCCGAATACCGTTCATGATTTTATCATAATCCGCTGCCAAGATATAATCCTTCTTGATGGCCCGATAACAACCGGCACAAGAAGTGACAATCGTGTTGACGCCTTTTTCTTCATGGAGCCGCTGGAACATTTCCAGGTTTGCCTCCGCCACCCGTTTAAATTCTTCTGCATCTCCGATCCTCATGGCAGTGGAGCCGCAACAGATCTCATTTTCTCCCAGGATTCCGAAATCCAGCCCCAGTTTCTGGAATATGGAAGCCGTAGCCGTGGGAACCCCTCTGGCAGGAAGATTGAACGCACCGGTGCATCCCACGTAATAGAGGATGTCGGCCGGTTCCTTGTTAATATTTTTGATCGGCTTCTTGGCCTTCTTAAAGGGCCGGGTCCAGTCCGTGCGTACCCTTCTGGGGCCCTGGTAGGGATTGTTATAGGCGCTCAACGACTGAGAAATCTTTTTCTGAGACGGCATCGGGCCGGCGCCTTCGGCCACGGCTTTTCGCCGCATGGCTTCTATGATTTCAGGTATAAACGGCTTGTGATCCAGTTCGCACTGATTTTGGCACCCGCCGCATACCGTGCATTTATAAACGGCGTCGAGAAAATCCTCGGTCCATTCCAGTTCCCCGTCCAAGATTCCCCTGGCAAATGCAATCTTACCTTTAGAGGCCATCATTCCGTCAAACCCGAATTCAACCCCGGCAGGGCAAATCTCTCCAAACGCAGGGGGAGGACCGAACTTATACGCGGTCTTGCAATTTCCACAGGCCGTACATCGCCATATTTTATCTTCCAGTTCTTCAAGGGTGGATATTTCCCATTTCATGCCGACCTCCATAAAAAGCTACGAGTAAAAAGTCATATCCCTAATTTGCCTGGATTCATGATATCGTTGGGATCCAGCAGTTTTTTTACCTGTTTTAAAAGCGATAGATATCCTGGATGCGCCCGTTTATTGATTTCCACAGCAAAATCCACAGGGGGCTTATAAGGGATCCCACCAGCATCCAGGTCCACCTTGAGACATTCCACAATGGCTTTCCTGGCGTTTTCCGTTTCCGCTGAGCTTTTCTTGTTAAAGGGTATCATAGCCCGCAGCATCCCGTAATGAACGCCCCGGTAATTGGTAACCCGTACAGCAGGAGACAGGTTATGTTCGATGAGGATGTCTTTCCATTTATTGTAAACAGGCGCCCACTTGTTTACCGGTGTAAAGGTGCCGGGCCATGAAATGCCGCCACCGGCCATTTTGGTGTAATTCTTGGTGGAACCCACAATCTGGCTCGGGAGTTGTGTTCTGGCCCGTAACGCCTCCTCCGGATATTCAGCATACTCTATGGAGGTGCCTTTGTTTTGTTCTTCTTTTAGAACGTTCTGCCAGATCTCTTCCCGGGCCTCCTTTTCCTTTTCTGTCCAGGAAAACGTGGTACCGAAACAAAACCATTCCGGAGTATCATCGGGTTTGGGTGTATAAGGGTAGGGTATCGGCACCTGGGCCAGCCACCAAGACACCGCGGTCAGGTCATCGCAGATTTCATAATTGCCCAGGTTGAATACATAAGAGACCATATCTTCGATATTCCGGGTAGACACCGTGAAGACCTTAAGCACCGGCGGAATGGGATGGACGCGAAGCCCCAGTTTGGTGACCACACCCGTTGTCCCCAACCACCCCTTGAACAAGCCATCCAATTGTGGCAGGGGCAGCACACTGTGCCAGGCGTCTTCCTGAATGGCACACGAACCCGCTCGCACCAGTTCGCCGGTAGGTAATACCACTTCCATGCTGGTAATTTCTTCACTGTTTAACCCATACCGTCCGCTCAGTCCGCCGATGCCGTGACTGATGGCACAAGAGGCGGAACAAGCCGACGGGGGTCCCACCGGCCAACTCCACCTGAGATTGTGTTTGTACAGTTCGGTAGCCAGTTTGGCGTGGGACACTCCGGGTTCAATAACGGCATAATGGGACTCGGTATCGAGCCGCAGAATCTTGTTCATTCGTTTCAGATCCAGCAGGATCCCTCCCCGCTCGGGGATACACAGCCCACCGATGTTGGTCCCGGCGGTAAAGGGTACGACCGGAATCTTTTCCCTGTTGGCCAGTTTCATGATCCCCTGGACCTGTTCCACCGTTGTAGCCATGACCACATAGTCCGGCAGTTTCGGTTTCACAAAGGAAAGATCATAGGAATAGGCGTACCGGATATGCTTCGCCGCTGTGGCATTGTCCTTTCCCACAATCGACCTCAATTCATCTAAGATCATGTCTTCTCTTTTGGCAAGCATCAATTGCCTCCTTCCTGTTGGGGCTTACGTCAGCGACTTCAGCTTTTCCAGGCGTTTGTTCCGCTTCTTCACCACAATCCTGAAATTTCTCGGGACATCCGCCAGGAGAGAACTGGACTGCTCGGCCCCGACGTTGTAACAGTTGAGGATTTTCTCTTCAATGGCCAGGGCCTTGGCTGCAGCCTCGGCCAGGCTTGCCCCTTCGGGCAAGTCCGTATCAAAGGCATAGTCATCCCCTTCCATATTAAATGCGTAACAGCCTTCGATGGCGTCTGTAATCACCGACTGATAGGCCATTTGGATCTGCTTATTGAACTTCCTGTTCTCCTTTGCAAAGGCAAGGAAGTCTGTTTCATTTTCCGGAAAGCGCTTGGCCAGTTCCTCGTAGAATGCGGCCGCCTTTTCCTCGAGCTCCCGTATGAAACTCAGCGTTTCAGAAGCGGTACGTAAATTCATATTCTCTCCCCTTTCTTATAACCATCGGTGGATACACACTTTGCTTTCCGTAAAGAACCGGACCGCCTCTTTACCCTGGGTGTGCAATACACCCAGAAAAGAGCCTGCCATTCCGCTGAACGGGAAGAAGGCCATGGGTGCCACAATACCGATATTGATCCCTACATTTCCGCTGATCACGTCGTACTGGAACTGACGGGCATATTTTCCATTGGAGGTGAAGATGGCATGTCCGTTGTGGTAGGGGCTCTCATTGCAGACCTCAATGGCGTCTTCCAGGGTCTTGACCCGCATGATGCCCATGGTGGGGCCGAAGATCTCTTCCCGGACAACCCGCATTTCGCGCTCAACGTTTTCCATGATGGTGGGGCCTAAATAGCAGGTGTCCGGATATCCCCCCACGATTTCTCCGGCCTTTCGGCCGTCCAGTCTCAGGGTGGCCCCTTCTTTCAGGCCTGACTCGATATAATTGAGAATGCTTTCCTTTTTCTTGGCGTCCCGCACCGGACCCATCTGCACGGATTCATCCAGCCCGTAACCGATCCGCATGTTTTCCGCCCTGTCCGTCACCTTTTCCACAAAGTCGTTATAAAAGGCATCGTCTTCCCCCACCATGACCAGGGTTTGCCCGGCCAGACACCGCTGCCCGGCATTGCCGAAAAAGGAGGTCATCAAACCGGGGATGGTGGCATCCACATTACAGTCCGGCATGATCACGAGGATGTTGGCGGCCCCGCCCTGGGCAATACATCGCTTGCCGGTGTTGCCGCATCCCGGATAGATCACATCTTTCATCACCGGTGTGGACCCCACAAAGGTAATCCCCTGGATATCCGGATGCTCCAGCATGCCGCTCACCACGGTCCGCCCCCCGTGCACCATATTCCATACGCCCGGCGGAAAGCCCGCCTCTTCCGCCAGTTCCGTGATCTTGGTCTGGCTGAAGGGGACCTCGCTGGAGGGTTTGATGATCACCGTGTTTCCGGTGGCCACCGCATAGGGCGCGGACCACAGGGGGATCATAAAGGGAAAATTGAACGGCCCGATAATGCCGAAGGGACCCAGCGGTTGCCGAATGAGATATTCATCAATTCCGGAGGCGATATCCTCAGAGCTGTCTCCCATCATGAGGGTGGGAATGCCGCAGGCCACTTCCACATTTTCGATCCCCCGGCGGGTCTCTCCCCTGGACTCGTCAATGCATTTGCCGTGTTCCTGGGTCTGAACCCGGCTGACCTCCTCAAAATTCTCTTCCAATAACTCCCGTAAGCGATACAGGTATCGACACCGCGTGACGGCCGGCGTCCGCCTCCAGTCATAATACGCCTCCTGAGCGGCCTGAACCGCACTGTCTATCTCCTCCTTGGTGGAGATCCCCACTTTTCCGATGGTTTCACAGGTGGCCGGATTGACCACATCGATCACTTCGCCCTTTGATTCCACCCATTCCCCGTCAATGTAATTCATCGCCGTAGGGACACCTTTGATCGGCTCTTCCAATACTGCCATAGTACTTACCTCCTCGAAGTTAAAATAGCTGATGTTATTGACTCATTTTTAAAAGGCATTTCCATTTTCAGGCCTGAAACCAGGTCATTCTGGGATAGGTTGCGTTTTGGTAAATCTGTCGTGCGGTCATGCATAATGGCCTTTAAAAGGCCAAAATGTCGTTAATATCTTTCTTTTTTTCAAAAGGGAAAAGCGAAGAAGGGAGTAAACGCTTACTAAGCGTCTTTGATGGCTTCATGCCGCTTTTCAGTGTCGTCTCTTTTTCCTTCATCGTATATCAGATAAACCCGGCTGTCCCCCACCCTTCTGAAGAGAACGCCGTTTTCCTGTAGGGCCGGGTCGTCCTCAGCCACCACCTGCATTCCCGGATGCATATCCCGGTGTCGATCGCCGGGGACTCGGTGATAGTGCAAGTCCACCGGGTCAAAGGCGGGGGTGCCGCTCATCTTGCACATGAAATTCCCCACTTGGATCAGATCGTTGGTCATGGCGACCTTTGCAGCCATGGGGTCCTGTTGCCTGATACATTCCAGGATGAGGGCGTGGGCCCCTCTTACATGCTCATAAAAATCAGGGGGCATGCCGATCTTGGTCTTCATGGATTCCAATAGATTATCAGTCAGGTCTATGGTCAGGGTCAAAATGGCGTTCTCGCTCATCCGGGCCAAGTACCGATGAAAACTGATCTCTTTGGAAACCTCATTCTCTCCGGGGGCGATGACCTTGCCGATGATGGTCTCCAGCTTTTGAATATCCTTGTCAGAGCGTTTGATGGCGGCAATCTCCGCTACGGTGGGTTCGATCAGATACCGGAGCATGGTAATCTCTCTCACCGACACGGTCTGAAAATGGAGGAAATTGATAATGGCATGAATGGTGGTTCTCATCCCCACTTCAGCCACGAATGCGCCCCCGGCGATCCCTTTCCGCATCTCGATCAGCCCGATGACCTCCAGCACCCGGAGGGCCTCACGCATGGTGGCCTTGCTCACATTGAATTGTTCGATCAATTCCTTTTCCGAGGCCAAACGATCACCCGGTTTGAGCTGACCCGAGAGGATGGCGTCCCGAATCTGTCCAATGATATTATCGGAGACTTTTTCTGATTTGTTGGCGGCTTCAAACATTTCTGGGTTCCAGCGCCGTAAGCGCAGCTAGACTCGAGGTACAAGGTAAATTCGGCCTTTTACGGGCATCAGATTCTGTATGGCCGGGCAGTGGAAAACGATTGGTTAGCTCTACTTACAAAACCAAAAATAACATGTCAAGTAAAATATTATAATCTTTTGTTGGACCTTCAGGGTGGCATGACATTTATATTTTCGAATAAAATATAAAACTACAATTTATATCCCAATAAAAGTCATTTTTTTATCATTTCTATCTGATTGCAAAGAATTAGGCTCATTTAATATTCTATATCTATTAAAAGATGAATTATTCCTGAGACCTATCTACGAAAAGGGAAGAGTTAAGAGGTTTATATATTATAATGGTTATAATTTTTCATTGACAACATTCCATTGATTCATTATACAAAAATTTCAGTTTGCCATGAAATCGCATATAAGCATTATACCATTATAATATTTCTTTTGCTTTACATAATGAATCTTGGGTTGAGAAACACACAACAGGGAGGTGTAAGAAAATGGGTATAAAGATAGACGGGTTATTGTGCACGGCCTGTATGGCCTGCGAGCTGGCCTGCGGGTATCATCGAGATGACGCCTTCGCACTCCTCTCCTCATGTATTGTTCCTTACCGGGGCCGGGAGAAAAAAAACTATTTGGGCGTCATGTTGAAAGAAGAGGACAGTCTGGTGGCCGCACGACCGGAAGGGATTGAAATCAACAGAATCGGTGAGGAGCAGGACCCTGACAAAGAGGCGGATGCATCCGCCAAACCCATGTTACTGAGAGAGTCGTGTGATCTGTGCGAAGATCTGGACGACGGCCCACTGTGCATCAGGGTCTGTCCGGTTGATGCAATTTCCGTGGAATAGCCAAAGACAATTAAGGAGAGGACAAATGGAATATCTGGCATCCGATAAAATCGCTATAGTGGACTTGGGGAGTGGTGACATCACGGAAGAGGAACTGGATGAAGATCTTGTCCTGGAAAAGATCGGCGGAGTCGGGATCACCCAATCCCTGTATGACCGATTCGAGGGGGAAGACCCCATTGTGCTGGGCTCCGGACTTTTGACCGGGTCTCTGGTTCCGGGATCCGCCTTGAGCGTAATGACCGCAAAAAGCCCGTTGACAGGCAAGGTCTCCCATGTCCCGGTGGTCCTTGATGCAGGAATCGAATTCAAATATTCCGGTTTTGACTATATGGTCATTAAGGGAACGGCTCAAAAACCGGTCTACCTATGGGTCCATGACGGCATCGTCGATATCAATGATGCCGATGAGGTCTGGGGAAAAGACGTATGGGCCGCAACCGATTATATCCGAGAGTTCATGGGCGATGACTTGATCCAGGTCTTGGGCATCGGGAAGGCCGGGGAATCCGGATCTCCATTGGCCACTACCTGTATCAACTACTGGCAGGGGGGAGACCGACTCGGTTTCGGCACTCTATTCGGCCAAAAAATGCTCAAACTCATCGGCCTGCGGGGAATGGGCCTTCTGGAAATCGCCGAGCCCGAGGATTTTGTGGAAGACTGCTTGGCACTTGTCTCCACCATTAAGTCAGGACCTTTGAAAGGGAAAAAGGGAATCGCCCAAATGGCCGTTACCCTGGGTGGAGAAGACATCGAAGACTGGATCAGCCCCTTAATTCACCGGCACATGGCCTGTTTTAACACCCCGATCCCCACCAATTCCTTTGTGTTTTTGGATGAAGATCCCGCGCTTTTGGAGGAGAGCAAGGTCAACGAGCCGGGTATGCTGCTGACCGATATCCACCCGCTCATCACTCTCAAAAAAATGGGGTTATCGGCAAAGGATGCCTGTCAGGTACTCAAGGAGTGCGCCAAGTACGGCATCGATGCCGCGGCTGTGGCCGAATTGAGCGAAAAGGCGGGGACCACTGCACTTGAGGACATGGTGAAATCATTCCCTGAACTCAAGGGCCCTGTGGACAGCGCCGGAACCAGTATCTTCAGCCCCTGGGCCATGGTGGGGAACCAAGATCGGGACACATGGGAAAGACGGCAGGCCGTATCTTATATCTTGGGGATTCATCCCCTGTTCGCCTTGATGACATCTGAACTCACCGAGGCCAAGCTATTGGATCTGGCCAGTCTGGGCACCGAACTGGAGTTGACCCAGGAGACCTTGGACGAGGTGGTGGCTGAGGTTTCCGGCAAATCATAAAGGTCTGGCATGCGTGTCCCCTGGTGAGTAATTCCTGTCATGGACATATATGAACGGTTCAAAACCCTGAACAGCAGATTGATCCGGGGTGAAAACATACCCTTTTCTGAAGGGATCAAAGGCCTCTCTCATCCTTCCGGAACAAACCGGGACAAACCCCTTGCCTATCCTGCCATCGCCATATATGCCGGACAGGGGGCATCCCATTCCTGGCTGTGGTTTGTGGACCTCTTTGATCGTATGGGGCTTTATGACCTGTGCTTTTTGACCGATACCACCCTGAAGGAAAACGGGTTGAGGGGCATTGATGTGCTGGCCATGTCCGGAGGGGACACCTTTGCCATTGCAGAGGGATTGGGAAAATCAGGGGCTAGGGAAATTGAGAGGTTTATCCGTTCGGGAGGCCTCTATATGGGCTCTTGTGCAGGGGCCTATCTCCCCCTCAATTCGTCCAAGCCATTTCTCAATCTGTTTAATTACGTCCCCGCCAAAATCACCAACCTGACCCGCTCACTTCCCACGGCCCTCCGGCTGAAAGAGAAATTCTGTACCTCCTATGGGTGTTCCTTTATTTTTCATCCGGTGAGGGAGACCGTTGAGCTCAAGACCAATGGATTTGCACCCTTTGGAAAACCCAAAACACTCCTGGCCCCGCTTTACGGCGGCCCCCCCATGATCCTGTCCGACCCTGCCGCTGTCCTGGCCAGGTACACGGGCTTTACCGACCACACCCTGTTTCTGGTGGACCGAAAACTGGCAGAGGAGACGGTTCTGGGAACGGCTGCCGTGATCCGAAAAAAGATGGGCGCGGGGCACTTTCATCTCTACGGGCCTCATTTTGAGCACCCCCGTTTTCCCACGGCCAACCACCTCATGGCAGCGGCCATGTATTGGGACCTGCGGCGTGGGAATCCCCCTTGTCCCCGCACGGACGCCCTGCAGGGGGATGCGTTTCTCTCTAAGAAGTCGGCAAAGCATTTCATCAGGGCCGTCAAGAGAGAGATCAGCAATGCCCGCATCGTGGCGGCAGGCCTTGAGATGCAGCCGGTCCAATGGACCATCGGGAACAAGGTCTACGATCCGGGCAAGATCCGGGTATTCCTGGAGGCCATCTGGTCGCGGCTGGGGGTCCTGGAAAAGGCCCCCCGGTTGTGCATCCAACCTGGACAGGATGGGGCGACCATGCGCCATACCGCATCTTTGACCTCGCTGGTCCGGGCCACCAAACGGGATTCGGACCAGGGAAGGAACACTCCGGACCTGGCCCGCACCCTGTTCAGTGAATTGAGCCACAGCAGCATGCTTTTTCTGGATATCTATTTTCGGACCCAGGCCTATCATTTCGGAGGAATCCATGAGGCATAGCCATCCACCCACCCGAATCCTGCTTGCGGCAATTTCCCTGGTTCTCCCTGTGTTCGCCTTCTTACTGGGCCTCTCCCCGGGTCACGCAGCCGCCATGCCTGCCGAGGAGGCCTCCTGGTTCATCCATATGAACCGTTTTCAGGAGTCCGCCCATGCCACCATTCCCTGTGAAGAATGCCACAAAGATCTGACAGGCCGGGAACAAACGCATCCGGATCCCAAGGCGAAAACGTTCTTGAAGGCCCATGCCACCCGGAATTACGATTACTCCCTCTGTAAATCGTGTCACCGATCTTCCTATGAAAAGTATCGGCTGGGTTCCCATGCAAAGGCCCTGAAAAGGGAACAAACCTCCCCAACCACCGAGCCCGGCCCACAGGCCCCCACCTGTGGAGACTGCCATTCCGGACACTATGCCCGGTCCCACCTCTCCAGGGTGGAAACCGGAATCCGGATGACCGCGGTATGCGGCGCCTGCCACCGGCCCCAACTCATCACCTATCTAAACAATTACCATGGCAAGGCAGCCGTTAATTTGAAAGATCCGGATGCGGCCTATTGTACGGACTGCCACGGCGCACACGAATGCGTCTCTTTAAAAGATAAAGAGGTTGCCCTGTCCGCCTGCCAGCGGTGTCATCCGGATGCCGGGAAAAGCTTTGCCCAGTTTGTGATTCATCCCACCACACAAGACACCGGCCCCGGTGCCCCCACAGAACCGGACATCCAGAAGAAGGAACGGGTGGCCCTCATCCGGGTGGTCACCGCGGTCATGGGTATCCTGGTCCTGTTCGTGGTCTGCTTTTTCTATGGGCATACCTTTGTCTGGTTGTTGCGAGAACTCCACGAAAAATTGAGGAAACACGGCTCATGAGCGCCAACGACACCCAAGATCAAGTATTCATTCGATTTTCCGTACTGCAACGGTTTTTGCACCTGGTGGTCATGCTCGGCTTTACCGGACTGGCCCTGACCGGATTTTCCTTGAAATTCAGTGCCCAATGGTGGGCCCAGGCCTTTGCCTGGCTGGTGGGCGGGGCCGATCACCTGGCCTATCTGCACCGCCTGTGTGCGGTGATCACCTATGGGTGTGTGGCAATCCATATCCTGTGGCTGGTGTACTACAAATGGGTCCTGAAAGGGAGCCTGACCGGACCTCAATCCCTGTTCCCCAAGTTCAAGGATGTCAAAGACCTCTTTCAACACATCCGCTATTTTTTCGCCCGGGGCCCGGAACCCAAGTTCAATCGCTTCACCTACTGGGAGAAATTCGACTACCTTGCCATCTTTTTGGGGATGAACACCATGGGACTCACCGGGCTGTTCCTGTGGTTCCCGGAATTCTTCTCCACCCTCCTGCCCGGCTACTTCATCAATCTGGCCCAGGTCCTTCACCTGTATGAAGCCATCTTGGCCGTGGCCCTTAAATTTGTGGTCCACATTATTTCCACCCATCTTCGGCCGGGCGTCTTTCCCTTGGAACGCAGCATTTTCAACGGAAAGGTCACCCAGGAGAAGATGCTCAAGGAACACCCCGGGGAATGGGAGGGGTTGACCGAACCGAAATAGCCCGGCCATGACCATGGGACTGAGGGAGCACTGTTATATACCGAAACCCTAGCAGGGAGTACAAAGCGTGAAACGGACAGACCAGCGGATGATCAAACGGGGCCTTTTTTGCATGGCATTCTTTCTCATATACCTGGGCGCAGTGTCCCTCCTCAACGCCCAAGAAACCCCCATGATGCCCCCGGTCATGGAGGGACAAAAACGGCCCTGCTTAGACTGTCACCGCTATCCCAACGTGCATACGGATGCCGGAGTCTATGCCTCGCAGGTATTCTGCCTGGAGTGTCATGCCCAAAAGGAATGCACCCGGACCGTGGACGACCAGATTGTCTCGTTGCAGGTGGATCAGGCATCCATGGAAAAAGGCCGCCATCAATACGTGGCCTGTATCCAGTGCCACACAGACGTGGCCCGTTCCCCCCATGTTTCCGAAATAGGCCCTGAATGCCTGGCCTGCCATCCGGTTCACGGCGAAGGGGAAGATCTGCATGCCCCTCATTTGAGAGTGGCCTGCCAGGCCTGTCACAGTGTGTACAAGACGGTGAAGCTGGATCAAAAATCCGATCAGGTGCGT
>JAIPDZ010000029.1 GCA_021737425.1 Deltaproteobacteria bacterium | reverse complement strand
AGATGGGTCAGGTCGACTCCGGAATCGCGGTTCATGGCCTCCACGATATCCCGGGTCTGATAGGCGCAGGCCTCCAGTACGGCCCGGGCAATATGTCCCTTATGGACATACCGGGTGAGCCCCACCATGACCCCGCGGGCATCGGAGCGCCAGTGAGGGGCGAAGAGACCGGAAAAAGCGGGTACGATATAGGCACCCCCGTTGTCTTCAACGCTCAAGGCCAGGGGTTCCACCTGGGAGGCCTCTGAAATGAGCCCCAGATTGTCCCGCAGCCACTGCACCAAAGCGCCGGCAACGGCTATGGATCCTTCCAGGGCGTACACCGGGCCCTGATTCCGTCTCTGATAGGCCACCGTGGTAATCAATCCGTGCGTGGAGACAACGGCTTCGTTCCCCGTATTCAAGAGGAGAAAACACCCCGTGCCGTAGGTGTTCTTTGCCTCGCCCGCGGCAAAGCAGCACTGGCCCACAAGGGCCGCCTGCTGGTCGCCGAGGGCCCCGCATACCGGGACCCGGGCCTTGAGCGGACCATCCGTTGAGGTCAGGCCCCAGAATCGGGTGTCGCTGGAGGGGACGATCTCAGGAAGAATCGGTTCCGGGATCCCCAGGATATCCAGGATCTCCGGGTCCCACGCCAGGGATTTGAGGTCCATGAGCAGGGTGCGGCTGGCGTTGGTCACATCGGTCACATGGGCGCCGCCCCTGGGCCCCCCGGTCAGCCACCAGATGACCCAGGTCTCCATGGTCCCGAAACAGGCATCTCCCCGTTCGGCGGCGGTCCTGGCCTCCGGGGTGTTCTCGAGTATCCACTGAATCTTGGGGCCTGAAAAATAGGGGGCCACGGGAAGTCCGGTCCGGTCCCTGAACCGGTCGACGCCGCCGTCCTCGATCAGCTCGGCGCAGATCCGGTCTGTTCGCGTGCATTGCCACACCACGGCATTGGAATAGGGCATGCCCGTGTGCCGGTCCCAGAGGAGCGTGGTCTCCCTCTGATTGGTGATCCCGATGGCGGCCAGGTCAGACCCGGCGATGCCTGATTGGGATAAGGCCCCCCGGATCACGTCCCGGGTGTTCTCCCATATCTCCATGGGGTTATGCTCCACCCATCCCGGTTTGGGGAAAATCTGCTCGTGCTCTTTCTGGGCCAGGCCCGCGATTTTACCTGCACGGTCAAAAATAATGAAACGCGTGCTGGTGGTCCCCTGGTCGATCGCCCCTACATATCCGGCCATGTTTTTCCTCCCCCCTACCAGTAACCAAAAAAAAAAGGCCGGCCCGGATGGCCGGCCTCATTTCAACCGCTTACAAAGGGGTTATTCCCTTCAGTTTACTTTACCCGACCTTCGCGCCATGCCTTGATCAGGTCATCGTATTTCACGGTCATTCCCTGCGGTTTCTCATTGGCCAGCTTGGCCTTGGGCGATCCGGGCTTGTTGAGCCACTCTTCGGGATCTACACAGGGGTTGAGTTTCGGACCACACTCTTTCTGAACGCCGGCACGCTCGATCCGCTGCATGACTTTGTCCATTTCCTGGGCCAGGTTGTCCATGGCCCTGTCAATGGTGACCTCGCCGGAGACCGCCTCTCCGATGTTCTGCCACCACAGCTGGGCCAGCTTGGGATAATCCGGCACATTGGTCCCGGTCGGCGTCCAGGCAACCCGGGCCGGGCTCCGGTAGAATTCCACCAGCCCGCCCAGTTTGGGCGCCCGCTTGGTAAAGGCCTCGCTTCGGATGTCGCTGTCCCGGATGGGGGTCAATCCCACCATGGCCTTCTTAAGTGAGGTGGTCTTGGCCACGCAGAACTGGGCAAAGAGCCAGGCGGCCTTGCGCCGGTCCAGCGGCGTGCTCTTCATAAACGTCCAGGATCCGCAGTCCTGATACCCGAGCTTGGTGCCTTCTTCCCAGTAGGGCCCGTGCGGAGACGGGGCCATGCGCCATTTGGGGGTGCCATCCTCGTTGACCGTGGGACCCGGTTCCAGCATGGTGGGAATAAATGCCGTGTACCAAAAGATTTGCTGGGCCACATTCCCTTTGGCCAAAAACGGCAGGTAGGTATAGAAATCCATCCCCAGGCAGCCCGGAGGCGCATATTTTCGCAGCCATTCCATGTACTTGCGAAGGGCGTACTTGGCTGCGGGGCTGTTGGCGGCACCGCCGCGGCAGACACTGGAGCCCACAGGGGCGCAATTCTCGACCCGGATGCCCCATTCGTCAACGGGCTTGCCGTTGGGGAGCCCTTTGCTGCCCACGCCGGCCATGGAAAGCCACGCGTCCGTGAACCGCCATCCCAGATCCGGGGCCTTTTTCCCGTAATCATTGTGACCGTAAACCCGCCTGCCGTCAATCTCCTTGATGTGCTCGGTAAAGAATTCCGCAATATCCTCATAGGCGGACCAGTTGACCGGCACGCCCAGTTCATACCCGTAGATTTCCTTGAATTTTTTCTGAAAATCGGGCCGCTGAAACCAGTCATACCGGAACCAGTAAAGGTTGGCGAACTGCTGATCCGGAAGCTGATAGATCTTACCGTCCGGACCCGTGGTAAAGGATATGCCCATGAAGTCATCGATATCCAAGGTCGGCAGGGTCACGTCCTTGCCTTCCCCTTTCATGAAATCACTCAGGGGCACCACAAAGCCGTACCGCATGTGGGTACCGATAAGGTCGGAATCGTTCACCCACCCGTCATAGATGTTTTTTCCGGATGCCCACTGGGTCTGGAGCTTTTCGATGACATCTCCCTCTTGGATCAAGTCAAAAGCCACTTTGATCCCGGTGATCTCTTCAAAGGCCTTGGTAAGAACCTTGGCTTCATACTCGTGGGTCGGGATGGTCTCGGACACCACCTTGATCTCCATCCCCTTGAAAGGTTCAGCTGCCTTGATGAACCACTCCATCTCCTTCATCTGCTGTGCTTTGGTGAGTGTTGAGGGCTGAAATTCACTGTCCACCCATTTCTCGGCGGCATCCATCTGGGGTGAAGCCCAACCCAAAACGCTCGAAAATACCAGCGCCAAGGCGGCCATCACACAGAAAAGAGTTCTTTTCCTATTCATTGCTGCAACCTCCCTTCAAATCCTTATGGTTAAGTCCACGTAACCCTGCCGGGTATCCTTCACTGCCGGATCCATCACCGGCAGTGAAATCGGCAAGGCCGACCAGAGGCCCAAGCGCTCAAGCCCCTTTAAATGCACTCCCTTCACCACCTCCTTTCCGTCGTCTTCTGGTGAGACCATGCCCCGAATTGGGTCAACCACAAGTCACATCCCACCGCGAATTGCTGAATCCTTCACTCCTACCCATCATCCCCAGATCATCACCACCAAAACCCAGCACACCACAATCAGCAAGAGAATCCACAAGGGAAATTGGGTCAGTCCCACCCAGGCAAAAAAGATGTAAGCACTGGTCAAAACGCCCATGAAGAACCGGTCTCCCGGTGTCGTGGGGATGGGCAAAAACCCCTTCCGTTCCAGAGAAGGGGATACGGTCTGCCAAACCGCCATGGCCAGGACAATGATAATAATGGAGCCGCAAAAAATGGCCGTGGGTACGGTCCAGACCATCCATTTCAATGTGAAGTCCATAGCCCCTCCCTATACGCGGCCCAAGGCGAACCCTTTGGCCATATGATTTCGGACAAACCAGATAACGGCTGCACCGGGTACGATGGTCAGGATACCGGCCGCGGCCAAAAGCCCATAGTCAAGCCCTGTGGCACTGATGGTTCGGGTCATGATGGCCGAAATCGGTTTTGCGTCGGTCACCGTCAGGGTCCGGGCCAGCAACAGTTCCACCCAGCTGAACATGAAACAGAAAAATGCCGTGACACCCACCCCGGCCCGGATCAACGGGATGAAGATGGTGATAAAGAACTTTGGGAAACTGTAGCCATCAATAAAAGCGGTTTCGTCGATCTCCCGCGGGACCCCGGACATGAAGCCCTCCAGGATCCATACCGCCAGCGGGACATTGAACAGGCAGTGGGCCAGGGCCACCGCAATGTGGGTGTCCAGGAGACCGAATGTGGAATAGAGTTGAAAAAAAGGCAGGGCAAACACCGCGGCCGGCGCCATGCGGTTGGTCAACAGCCAGAAAAACATCTGTTTGTCCCCGACGAACTGATAACGGGAGAACGCATAGGCCGCCGGGAGCGCCACGCCGAGGGAAATCACCGTATTCAGGACCACATAGAGGATGGCGTTGACATATCCCATGTACCAGGATGGATCGGTAAAAATCGCCCTGTAGTTCATGAAAGTGAGGTTTTCGGGGTACAGGGAAAAAGACGCCAGGATGTCGGCATTGGACCGGAGCGACATATTGAGCATCCAGTAGATCGGTATCACCAACAAGATAAAATAGATAATCAGGCCGACGAACTTTTTCTTGCCTTTCATACCGTTCCTCCTTTCCCGACCCGTTGAAGCGCCTGATAAAAAATAAAACTGAACAAAAGAACAATGACAAAATAGATGAGCGAGAAGGCCCCGCCCGGTCCCAGATCAAACTGGAGCAGTGCGATCTTCACGAGATAAATGGAGAGAAAAGTGGTGGCATTGCCCGGGCCGCCGCCGGTGAGCACAAAGGGTTCTGCGTAGATGAGAAAACTGTCCATGAATCGGAGCAGAAAGGCGATGGTGAGGACGCCGCGCATCTTGGGCAGCTGAATATAGAGAAAAGTGGACCAGGCCGAAGCGCCGTCGATCCGGGCCGCCTGGTAGTAGGCTTCCGGGATGGCGCGCAGCCCGGCATAGGCCAACAGCGCCACCAGCGGGGTCCAGTGCCAGACCTCCATGAGCATCACCGTAATCCATGCATCGAGCGACGTGGCCGTATGATCAAACGGGATCCCCAACAACTTGTTCATGCCGTAGCCGAAGAGGCCGATGTCGGGCCGGGTGAAAATAATCCATATGGTCCCGATGGTATTCCATGGAATCAAAAGCGGCAGTGCAATGGTAACCAGGGACGCGGGCACGCCCCACCCTTTCTTGGGCATGGCAAGCGCAATGAGGATACCCAAAGGCATCTCAATCAACAAAACCAAGCCGGAGAAAAGGAACTGGCGCCAGAGCGCATCGTGAAGTCGCTCGTTGCCCAGCATCTGCCCAAACCATTCCGTTCCCACGAAGACACTCTGGCCCGGCCCGAAGATGTCCTGGACCGAGTAATTAATCACGGTCATCAAGGGAATGATGGCACTGAACGCAACAATGACGAAAACCGGCAACACCAGCAGCCAGGCTCTGTTATTGGGCCATTTTTCCATGATCAGACCCCCGTACCTTGTTAGATTGAAGTGGTCCCCCGACACCCGAACACCCAACACTGAAACCCACATTTATCCGCATCGGAGACCGCGCTTTCTCATTGGGTTGCGGCCAAAGGCATGCCCTGTTCTTATGGCGCGCTTACTTAACCAACCATCCATCTGCATACAGCCGGGTTTGTGCCGGAGGAAAAGTAAGCCAGGCCCGTTTTTCAGGAACCGCTTCATTTTCCTGCAGACTGGCCTTTAGGGTCTTCCCCGCCACCCTGAGCGTCACGATCCGGTAACTGCCCAGGTCCTCCACCATCCGGACTTTGGCCTCTATCCGGTTTTTGGCCGATTCTCCGTGGACCTCGAGATACATGGGCCGGATGCCGATTTCCAGTGTTCCCTTGGCTTCCCGCCCCCTGGCCGCCGTCTCATCATCCAGCACAATACCGGCGCCATTCACCTGGGCCACGTTTCCATCTAAGGTGCATTCAAGGAAATTCATCCCCGGGCTGCCGATAAAATAGCCGACAAATCGGTGTTGAGGGTTTTCAAAAAGGTCCTCGGGGGAACCGATCTGGACCATTTCGCCTTCATACATCACCGCCACCTGATCCGCAAAGGTCAGGGCCTCCACCTGATCGTGGGTCACGTAGATGAATGTCAGCTTCAGCTGTTCATGGATTTCCTTGAGTTTTCTCCTCAGATGCCATTTGAGTTGCGGATCAATGACGGTGAGGGGCTCATCAAACAGGATGGCCGCCACGTCGCTCCGGACCAGCCCCCGCCCCAGAGAGATTTTCTGCTTGGCATCGGCTGCCAGTCCGGCGGCCCTCTTGCCGAGGAAGTCCGTCAGATCCAGAATATCAGCGATTTCCAACACGCGATCTCTTACCTCAGACTCGCCGATGCCCCGGTTGCGCAAAGGAAACGCCAAATTGTTGTAAACCGTCATGGTGTCGTAAAGCACCGGAAACTGAAACACCTGGGCGATATTCCGTTTTTCCGGTCGCAACGGGGTAACGTCCCGTCCGTCGTAAAGAACCCGGCCTTTGCTGGGCATTAGCAAGCCGGATATGATGTTGAGCAAGGTGGTTTTTCCACAGCCTGAAGGACCCAGAAGGGCACAGGCTGTACCGTCCTCCCATACGGTATGAATCCGTTTCAGTGCCCAATCTGAATCCTTCTTGGCTCTGGGCAGATAGCTATGGGCAACTTCGTTCAGTTCGATACGGGCCATGACAAACTCCTAATCCATCTACCCTTTGAGGTCCTCTACGGATGGCGACGCAACCAGAGCGCCGGATTTGTCGTACACAAAGAATCGGGATGGTCTGACATATATGGTGATCTCCACACCGCTTTGAACGGAGCGGACGCCTTTTTCCTGAATCACCAACTCGACCGAATCGTGCGTGGCGTGGATAAAGGTTTCCGAACCGTTGATCTCCGTCAGTTCCACGGTTGCAGGGATTTCCACATCGTCGCTGCTTCTTCGGTTGAGGAACAGGTGATTGGATCGAACACCGAACCCGTAATCACCGTCTTTCAACGAATGCATATGATGGATAAGCGGTATGGCGATGTCGCGGCCCATGCGGGCAACGCCGTCACGGACCGTGCCGCTCAGAAAATTGATGGGGGGGTCACTGAAGACCTCCGCCACTTTGGTGGTGGCGGGGTGATGGTACACCTCGGGGGTGGGGCCGGTTTGCAGCACACGGCCCTCGTCCATGACCACGATGTTCCCGCCCAGCATCAGGGCCTCTGTGGGCTCAGTGGTGGTGTAGACCACAATGGATTTACGGGTTTCGAATATATCCTGAAGTTCTTCTCTCAGTTCTTCTCGAAGCTTATAGTCCAGGTTTACCAGCGGTTCATCCAATAAAAGCAGGTCGGTTTCTTTGACCAGGGCCCTGGCAATGGCGACCCGTTGCTGCTGACCGCCTGAAAGCTCGGCGGGCAGCCGGTCCAGGAAACGATCCAGGTGGAGCATTTCAGCGGTACGCCGAACCCGTCTGTCGATTTCGGATTTTTCTACCCTGGCCAGTTTCAGAGGGGAGGCGATGTTGTTGAATACGGTGAGAGAGGGGTAATTGATAAACTGCTGATAGACCATGGCCACGCTCCGTTTGCGAACGGATTCCCCTGTGACGTCCTTTCCGTTGGCCATTATCCGTCCAAAGGTGGGTCGGTCCAGCCCTGCCATCAACCGGAGGAGAGACGTTTTACCGGCCAGGGTGCGTCCCAGTAGAATGTTGCGGGACCCGGACTCAAAAGAGAGGCTGACAGTATTGATATGGGTTTCGCGTCCGACGGTTTTGGTGACTTCCTGTAAAGATAAGGACATGATCATATCCCCGTACACTTCAGGTCTAACGTCGATTGGATCACAGGCGCCGATCCGGACCCATGCCGGAACAGCCCCAGTACTAAGGGCATCTTAAAATGAAGGGCTCATCCGGCTCATTCACCTCATTTTCCAAAAGGCCTCCACGGCCTTATACGCACTGCTGATGGCCAATCCCGAACCGCATTTCATCCGTTTCCAGTCCTGGTGGGCCAGGATGGAACCGGCTGCAAACAGCCTTTCAAAAGCGGGATCCTCCGATCCGTCCAGGGGGCGGAAGCAGTCATCAATGTCCACTCCGGCCCGGTTGACGGGATGGCCTTTCAAATCCAGAAAATCCACTCGATGCCATTGTTCCCTTGTTTCCGGCTGATGAACCGGGAGGTTGAAGAGGGGCTCCCGGATCCGCTTTCGGTCCGCTACAAGTCCCCTGCTCCAGAATCGTCCGGTGGCCAGGATCACCCCTCTGGCGCGGAGGGTCATCTCCGGCTCGCGTCTCCCGACAGTGAGAACGAACGCCCCGCCGTTCACTTCTTTGGCCTGTAACACCCGGCTTTGTCCCAGACGCTTTATGGCTTTTTCCCCGAGTCCCCGGACAAAGGCGTTATTCAACCTGAGCCCCGGAACGGATACGGGAAATGTGGGAATTTCAAAGACCGGAACCCCGATGCGTTCTCGCAGATCTTCCAGGATGTCCCGGTTCTTCTCCATGCCCAAAACGGCCGGTATCCCCACGGCGTGTGCATCGTTCACCAGTGGTCTTATGTCCCGGGCGAGGTCTTCCCGGTTCTTAGAAAGCTCCATGGTCTCGGCCATAATATCACCGGTAACCAACTCCCTTTTCTCGCTGTTTCCCGGAAACGGGACCCGGGCCGAACGGATACCCGGCCATTTATCCTGTAAGGCGGCTGATATCTGTTTGCCGCTGAAATCGGTGAGCCCATGAAAGTCAACCACCAGACAGGGGGCTTTTTCCCGGAGCGCCTGGATACCCGCAAGCATGCTTCGGGGGGCACAGTAGGTCTGCTTGATGGTTCCCAGGGGCGTTATCATCTCCGTGTTCTGCCCCGTCTGACTCGAATACGGAAGCCCCTGCATCTCTAAAAAAGAGACGACCTCTTCAAAGGCGGTTTCGATCTCCTCTCTTTTCAATCGCACATAGGGGTGCTTGGGAGACTCCTTTGACAAAAGGTCCATGGCGGCCCAGGGATCTCTTTCCAGTATCCCTTTTTCCCTCCAGCCAACGGCCAACAGATCCAGAAGTCCGCTGGCAAATATGAGCTCCCCGATCATGCCCACCTGGACAGCGGATATGCCGCGATTGGCCGCAAACAGTGTGGCTGCCATGCCGGCCATTCCCCTTCCGACGATGGCCAGGTCGCATTCCATGGTGGGGACTTCAGTCACGGTTGGGTCCTTACGCCTTTCTCATACGGGGGTAGCGTTCCAGATCGGAAAGCCCGCAATACAGGGCCTCCTTAAGCTCCGCCTGCATGAGTTGATCTCCCCAAAGGACCGGGCGTTCCCCCTTCCACCGGGATTGCAGGAAATGTCTCAGGTGCGCCAGGCCCTCCTCACCCGCCACGTCCCCCTGTTCAATCATATGGGCCAGCACCCTTTTCCCGCAGAAGGTCCCCTGACAAGACCCCTTGCCCATCCTGCTTCTGAGCCCGATGGCCTGCAGGTCCGGCCTTTCATGCTGTGCCGTAATGGATTCAATCACCCGTCGTATGATGCTTTGGGGAACCATCTCGCATTCGCAAAGGATGGGGTTTTCCGGATTTTTATCCCGGATCCAGTCTCTGGGCCCCAGGCCCGGTTCACTCCATCTGCCGGCCTCGGTTGAAGGAAGGGGTTCGGTTCGGGTCAGACACGGTCTTGGTATGCCCAACCGCTCACACACCAAATCCGCTGTCTTTTCCGCCATAAAACGGTAGGTGGTCAGCTTGCCCCCGGGAATGGTCACAAAATTCTCCAGGCCCTCTTCGGCATGGTCTAACAGGGTAAAGCCCCGAGTGGCACTCCGGTCATTTTCCTCGACTTCCGGTTTCAAAAGGGGCCGCACGCCGGCGTAGGCTCGTATATAACGCGTCTTGGCCAGCATGGGGATCATGGCCGACCCTTCATCAACGATCAGATTGATCTCGTCAGGTGTCGGTCGGATGTCTTCGAGGGAATCCACCCGAACCGAGGTGGTCCCCAGGATGGAGACCGTTCCCCCCGGGACCAGGATGTCCCCGTCCGAGGGCTCGCGCAAACGGTTGATAATCCGCCTGGTGATTCGTCTGTCCGTGACCAGGAGACTCCCTTTGGAATAGAGGATTTGGATGGACAGACCGGCGAGAGCGGCCACTTCTCCGGCCCAGGCACCGGCTGCATTCACGACCATTTCCGGATCGATGACCATCTCCTCACCGGTCTTGATATCCTGCAGAAGGGCGGACCGGATCGAGGACCTCCCCATTGTAAAGCCCATTAGTTGGGTGTGACGGAACAATCGGCTCCCGAGGGCCTGGGCCTGCGCCATGTTTTCGAGGGAGAGTTTGAAGGGATCGATGGAGGCATCTTCGACCTGATAGACGGCAATGGTGTCAGGGGAAAGGACCGGTTCCAGTTCGCGGGCATCCTGAATATCCAGCCGTGTGGCGGGGATTCCCGCCCGTTCACACAAATGTGGAAAATCCGCCACATGGGTCTCATCGTCTCCGGCCACGGCCACAAAGAGACCTCCGGTCTCCTCGATGCAGTGGGGGGCCAATTTTTTCAGCAGTTCATTTTCCGCTCTGCACTCTGCCGCCACTGCCGAATCGCTGGAGACGTACCGCGCTCCGCTGTGCAACAGGCCATGGTTTCCGCCGGACGCACCCGCATTGATATCTCCCTTTTCAGTTAGGATCGACTGAATCCCGCGAAGGGCCAGGTCCCGGGCAAGGCCGGTTCCAGTGGCCCCACCGCCAATGATCAGCACCTGTGTCTCAAAGGAATGATCCATCCTGCGCCCCTCCGAGGTGGTCCATATCTGAAGAATTACCTGTCCATACAAAAACGCTTTTCCATACATATGGGAAGAGATCGACCCTGTCAAGTCTAAATTTTCATTTTGTGACATTTAAATGGATTGATTTTTCACTTTTGAAACATTCGACCCGTTTTTCGAGGAGTAAACCGCCCCTTACTTTTCGCTTGTGAAATATATCACGGTTTGATAGGCTCACGCCGCAGAATCAAGGCATACCCCTTGAAACCATAAATGTCCGCCTATATGATAAAAAGGCGTACGGTTCATGAAGGAGGAATATGACACCTGGAAATACCCCCGAGGATGGTAGGGGCACACCATTTCATGTTGAGCGCGATCTCAATGGAAGAGGACGATCGGTGGTGCTTCGTCAGAATAAGATTGTGGATTTGGTCCGCGGTCAAGGGTTTGTCTCCATAGACGCCCTTGCACAGAACTTTATGGTGACCCCGCAGACCATTCGACGCGATATCAATGAACTCTCAAAGCGGGGGCTGGTGCGCAGGTATCATGGGGGGGCCGGCCTCCCTTCCAGCGTGGAAAACGTGGCCTACACCACCCGAAAGGTATTCTGTCTCGCAGAAAAGATCCAGATCGCCCGCCTGCTGCAGCACCATATTCCCAACGACGCCTCCATCTTCATCGACATCGGAACCACCACGGAGGAGGTGGCCAAAGCCCTCTTGGGTCACAAAGGACTCAGGGTTATCACCAATAACCTGAACGTGGCCACCATTCTGTGTGAAAACGACACGTTTGAGATTATTATCACGGGGGGCGTGGTCCGCACCCTGGACCGGGGGATTACCGGCATGGCCACCATCGACTTTATCCGCCAGTTCAAGATCGATTTCGGCATCATCAGTGTCAGCGGCATTGATTCGGACGGGTCTCTCGTGGATTTTGACTATCGCGAGGTCCGCGTGGGACAGGCAATCATCGAGAATTCTCGAAAAGTCTTTTTGGTGGCGGACCATACGAAATTCGGCCGTGAGGCCATGGTCCGCCTCTGCAATATCCGAGAAGTGGACTCCCTGTTTACGGATCGGCGGCCTGAGCCTCATATGTGCGAGATGCTCGCTTCGGCCGATGTGGCACTTCATGTGGCGGACGAAGCGTCCCGGGAGCCTTGAAAAACGCCCCGTTTTTCGCCTCACTGCCGGTCTCCGGCGGCACGATGCCGTCCCGGGCCAGTTGTTCCGGTGTGGCCTGGTGGGCCACGCTGCCCCGGGGGAACGGGTAGGGTCCGGGATCTTCATACCCGGAGGTCTGCTTGCGCACCTTGAGGACCGTGGCCATGCCGCCCATGACGGTCTGGCCGAACTGGCCCGTGTACCCCAGCATGGGAATGGCGTTCTCCGGAACCGGCATGTCCATGGATTGCAGCGGTTTCATGCCGGTCACCCCCATGGTCATGTAGCCGGGAAGGAGTTCCCGGATTTTGTCATCCACCCCGCTGGAATCCACGCCGATCATGTTGGGAAATTTGTGGCCCATCT
This sequence comes from Deltaproteobacteria bacterium, assembly GCA_021737425.1. GTDB lineage: Bacteria > Desulfobacterota > DSM-4660 > Desulfatiglandales > Desulfatiglandaceae > JAIPDZ01. The sequence continues at coordinate 13,938 of JAIPDZ010000029.1, read as the reverse complement.
GGTTCATGGTGTGATGGGTCATATGGCAGTGCATGGCCCAGTCCCCGGGGTTATCGGCCAAAAACTCCACCACCCGCACGCTCCCTACCGGGACCAAAACGGTGGTCTCAGGCCATCTGGCAGATTTGGGAACTTGCCCGCCGTCCGTCTCCACCACCTCAAAGGCGTACCCGTGCAGGTGAATGGGGTGGTGATCCATGGCCGAGAGGTTGCCGAAGCGGATGCGCACCCGATCGCCCAGTCGGGCCACCAGGGGATGGGTGGCCGGAAAGACCTTTCCGTTGAAGGTGATGATGTTGAAATCGGTCATCACCTGGGGGTCGGGACGGGCCGTGCCCCCTTCGATGCCCCATTCATGGAGCATGAGCACAAAATCCCGGTCCGGCAGGGGACCGGCGGGGGTACGGGGGTGCACCACCATCATGCCGGTGAGGCCCAGCCCCTCCTGGGTCATGGTATCCAGGTGGGAGTGGTACATGAAGGTGCCGGCATGGGGAAGGACGAACTCGTATTGATAGGTCTCGCCGGGGCGGATGCCGGGCTGGGTCACCCCGAAGACCCCGTCCTGGCCGCAGGGGAGGATCATCCCGTGCCAGTGTATGGCGGTCTGGACGGGCAACCGGTTGGTGACGTAAATGCGGACCCGGTCCCCTTCCACCGCCTCGATGAGCGGCCCCGGTGTGGACCCGTTAAAGCCCCAGGCATGGATGCGCAACCCCTGGGCCACCTCATGGAGGATGGGCTCGGCCTTCAGATGAAAGACCTTGACCCCGTCCACCACCCGGAAGGGGAGGGTGGAGCCGTTGGGAACAAAGGCCGGCCGGTAGTCTTTGCCGGGCACGCCGGGGGGATAATCGGCTTGCTCCGCGGCCTTCCAGGGCAGCTCGGGAATGCCTGGGGGTGCGTCTTGGGCCCCTGCGGCAGGGGTCCATAGAAAGAGGCACAAAAGGATCACCGCGGTGTGGATGCCCTTAGCGGTAAACGGTTTCATTCATGACCCCCTTGGCCCGAAGGCATGCCACCGGATGCCGGTCCCATGACCGTCATGGAAGTGGATGGATCGGGCAACTTTCCGGAGAGGATTTCATCCAGGTCCATGCGGGCCAGCCAGTAGTCCTTGAGTTTGTCAATGCGGCCCAGGGAGGCCCGGATCTCCATGCGCTTGATCATGAGCAGCTCGAATACCCCCAGGAACATCCCGTTATACCGGCGTTGGGCCTGGCGGGTCATGGCCTGCCTGAGGGGGAGAAAAGAGGCCTCATAGTAGTGGGCCTGTTCCCAGGCGGTGGTGAGCTGTCGGAGGGCCTGGCGGGCCTGAGACCGGGTTTCCACGGCAATGGCGGTGAATTCCTCCCAGCGTTGGGTCACCATGGCCCGGGCCCTGCTCCGTTTGGCATGACCCGGATCAAAAATGGGCAGGGGCAGCTCCAGGGCCGGTCCCCCCAGCCAGGTGCCGTCTTCTTCCCGTTCAAAAGCGGCCCCCGCCCGCAGTTCAGGGAGGATGGAGGTCACGTCGGTGATCCCCAACTCCCGGGCCGCCACCCGCAGATCGCTCCGGGCCAGTGCCAGATCCACACTCGCGGACACCGCCCGTTTTTCCACCTCCGGGATCCGGGGTTTTTGGGGCGGGAGCGGGGGCAATTCCGCTGCCATGTGCCAGTCCACCTCCTCCTTCCACAGCCCCATTAACCGGTTTAGGTCCTCGCGGGCCGAGAACAGGGTCAGGGAGGCCGAGGATAAGGCCAGCCGGTCCTCGTCCAGGAGGGACCTTCGGGAGAGGAGTTCCAGCCGGGTAATGTTGCCGGCCTTTCGCATCCGCTGGGCCATCTCAAAGGCGGCCTCCGAGGAGAGCAGCACCCGCTCCCGCAGTCGGTAGGCCTGCTGGAGGGCCTGCATCCGGACATAGGCCCGTTGAATGTCAAAGATATGGTCCAGCACCACCCCGGCAATGAGGTGCCGGGCCCGCATGAGTTGGGCCTCGGCCAGGGCCTTGCGCAGGGGGATCATGAACAGGCTCAGAATATTGGTCACCGCCTCCAGTTCCAGCTTATACAGATCCGAGGGACCCCCGAGATAGGCAAACCCCACATGGGGATTGCTTAAAAGCTGGGACTGGGCCACCGCGGCCTGGGACACCCCGAGTTGCTGGTAGATCCCCTGGATGCGGCGATTGTTGGATAGACCGATGGCCACGGCCTCATCCAGGGTCAACCCATCCTCCAACAGGGTCCCAATCCTCTTGGACCGCTCGGTCTTGGCCTCAGCGGATCGGGGCCACTCAAGCGTTTTGCCGGTCCGGTCCTCAATGGATTCGTTTAATCGGGAAAAGGGCCCTTCCGGATCGGTGGTGGCGCACCCGGAGACCATGACCATGCACATGGCCGCCACCCCTATGAAGATGAGGGCGCGCCTAATGGGCATGGGCGCCTCCGCTGGTCATTGCTTCCGCACCCTCGGCCTCATGCTCGGAAGCCATGGGGTGGCTTTGGTCTTTGGCCTTCATGGGGTCCGCTTTTTCAGGCAATTGAGGGTGCGCGGGGAGCTGATAGAGGTAATCCGAGGCGATCCTGGAAGGGGAAGCTCCGGCCCGGGGACTGGCCGGGTGGTCTTCAGGGATACCCAAATCCACAGGCGGGGCTGAACAGCCCAGGACAAACACAAAATACAGAAGGGAAGGCCATCGCATGATCAAAACCTTTCTCAAGGTAACAAGGCCGGTTTACCGGCCATCCTATCAAAGAAGGGCGGTTCAGGGAAAGGGAAAAAACAGGATTTAGTATACGTCTACATACAATAACGCCTTGCATCAATTTATTCGCTGAGTATTTCCTCGGGCCAGTTGTCTTGGACGTTTTCCTCATCCGTATAATAGGGGACCTTGGAAGATGCCTTCTTTAGACTTCATCCATCTTAAAGGCCTTGAACAGGATCCCGTGGCGGACCATGTCCGCACCGTAATGGGTGGCCTCCACCATCTCCTGGTCCGTCCACCCCATTTTGCGCAGGGTCGAGACATCCGTGTCACCAATGGCCGTGGGGGTATCCACTGCCTTGAGCACAAACAGCAGCAGTTGCTTTTCCTTGTCCTCCAGCCCGGCCGTGGACGGATCCTTTTTGAGCTGTTCGATCTGGTCGTCGGTGAGATCGCTCAGCATCTGCATAACACTGGTATTGAAGGCCACACAGTAGCGGTAATCAAATTGATGGGCCACCAGCAGACGGATGTGGGCCAGCAGGAGCGGGCTGAAACTGGAATTCTTGAGAAAGTAGGTCAGGGACTGGAACACAATGGAGAGGAGTTCCGGGCTGGGGCTCATCATCTGGAGCGGTTTGGGCACCACCGGCGCCACCTTCAGCATTTTGTCGTAGATCTCTTTGACCGGTCCGGTGGCCTCTTTGGGGTCAATGGTTTGAATCAATGCCATTTGTTTTCCTCCTTAAGATAGGGGTAAGAGTTCTGCAGTATTATATGTTTGTAACCGCCCATTGAAGAACCCTGTAGCCCCGACAGGTCGGGATCTACGCTTCGCTCCGACAAGCTACAGGGTTCTTCAATTAGAGCTCCTAATTTATCCTGGCCCGGTGGAGCCTCAGGCTGTTGAGGACCACGGTGATGCTGCTGGTGGCCATGGCCAGGGCCGCCAGCATGGGGTGAAGATGACGAAGGATCCCGGGCAAGGATTCAAAGGGGTACAGGACCCCGGCGGCCACCGGGATCAGGGCCGCATTGTAGAAGAAGGCCCAGAACAGGTTCTGCTTGACCGTGCGCATGGTGGCCCGGCTCAGGTGAACCGCCCGGGACACCCCGCGAAGATCCCCGCTGGCCAGGATCACATCCCCGGTCTCAATGGCCACATCCGTGCCCGTGCCGATGGCGATTCCCACATCGGCCTGGGCCAGGGAAGGCGCATCATTGATGCCGTCCCCCACCATGGCCACTTTTTCTCCTTCCCCTTGCAGGGTTTTGATCTTCCGGGATTTGTCCTCCGGACGGACCTCGGCTTCCACTGATTCGATATTCACCTCTTTGGCAATGGCCTGGGCGGTCTGGGGGTTGTCTCCGGTGAGCATGACCACCTTCAGGCCCATCCGGTGAAGGGCGTCAATGGCCTCCCTGGACTCGGGTTTGACCGTATCGGCCAGGGCAATGAGGAATGCCGGTCGTTGGTCCACCGCCATGACGATCACCGTCTTTCCCTGCTCCTGCAGGCGGCCCATGGCCGCCTCATGATCCTTGAGATCCACATTCAGGGAGGCAAACCAGGCGGGTTTTCCCAAAAGGACTTCCTTGCCTTCTATCAGGGCACGGACCCCGGCCCCGCCCGTGGCCTGAAAATCCTGAGGCTCCAACAGCGGGATATTTTTGGATTGAGCAGCCTGTACTATGGCCCGGCCCAGGGGATGCTCGGACCCCCGCTCCACAGAGGCGGCCAGTTTCAACAACTCGGGTTCATCTTGATCCGATCCCGGCAGGGGCGCCGTATCCACCACCTGAGGCCGGCCCTCGGTGATGGTTCCGGTCTTGTCCAGGACAATGGTCCTGAGCCCGGCCGCCACCTCCAAGGCCTCGCTGTTCTTGAAAAGCATCCCCCGTTCGGCGCCCAGTCCGGTGCCGGCCATGATGGCCGTGGGCGTGGCCAGTCCCAGGGCGCAGGGACAGGCGATCACCAGCACGGCCACGAACCGGATCATGGCGGGCACAAAGTCCGATCCGATGATCCACCAGGTCCCGAAGGTGATCAGGGCGATGAGAATGACGCCGGGCACGAATACGGCCGCCACCCGGTCGGCCAGGGCCTGGATCGGGGCCTTGCTGCCCTGGGCGTCCTGCACCATGCGGATGATCCGGGCCAGGGCCGTGTCCCTGCCCACCCGGGTGGCCTCGAATTTGAGGCGGCCCACCTGATTGAGGGTCCCCCCGGCCACCTCGTCCCCCGCGGTTTTGTCCACGGGAATCGGTTCTCCGGTGAGCATGGATTCGTCCACGGCAGAATCCCCTTCCAGGACCCTGCCGTCCACCGGAATGCTTTCACCGGGCCGGACCACCACCGTATCGCCGATGGCCACCTGGGAGATGGGGATTTCCTTTTCGATCCCTTCTTTTAGGATGGTGGCGGTTTTGGGCCTGAGGCCCATGAGCTTGCGGATGGCCCCGCCGGTTCGGCCCTTGGTGCGGGCCTCTAAGAGTTTTCCCAGTTTGATGAGGGTGATGATCACGGCTGCGGTCTCAAAATAGACGTGCCGGCCCAGGGCGGGGAAGAGGAGTACGCCGAGGGAATAGAAATAGGCCACGGATGATCCCATGGCCACCAGCACATCCATGTTGGCGCTCTTGTTTTTGAGGCTCTTCCACCCCCCGGTGTAGTAGTCCCGTCCGGTGTAAAACTGGACCGGGGTGGCCAGGGCCCAGAACAGCCAGCTCACCCACGCCGCATGGCTCCAGGGCCCCCACAGGGCGAAATCGCGTCCCATGCTCAGCACGAACAGGGGGAGGGTAAAGACCACGCCGATGAAAAATTTTCGGGTCTGATCCCGGATCTCGGCTTTCCGTGCCGCCAGCTCCGCGTCTTCCCCTTCCTGGATTTGGGTGGGATGGACCGCCCCGTACCCGGCCGCCTCAATGGCCGAGACCAGGTCATCCACCGGACTTAGTGAGGGGATGAATTCCACCACTGCCTTTTCACTGGCGAAATTGACCGAAGCGGACACCACCCCCGGCACCTTGCTTTGAAGGGCCCGTTCCGCATTCATGGCGCAGTTGACGCAGCTCATGCCGGTCACCGGGATGTCCACCGTGGTGGTGGCCACTCCGTAGCCGGCATCCCGGATGGCGGAAACGAGGTCGCTGACGGAGACCGCCCCGGGATCAAAGGAGACCGCGGCCTGCTCAGAGGCGAAATTGACCCGGGCCTGATGTACCCCCTCAACCTTCTTTAGGGCCTTTTCGATGTTCATGGCGCAGTTGGCGCAGGTCATGCCGGTGACCGGGAGGTGCAGGGTCTTTTCGGCCATGAAGGGTCTCCTATTCGGCTGCCGGATAGTTGATCTCTTTCAAAGCGGCCTTGATGGAGTCCACAGTGGCAGGGGCGTCAAATTCCACTTGAATTTCCTTGGTGTTGGGATCGCCCTCCACTTTTTGGACCCCTTCGGTTTCTTGTAAGGCTTTTTGAATGGCCATGACACAATGGCCGCAAGAGATGTTGGGAACGGATAAGGTTGCTTTTTCCATAGGAACAATTCTCCTTTCTCCAAATTCTGACGATTGATTCGTAAGGCCGATAACCCGCCCGCCTCGCAAGCGAGAGCATTGCGGGCAGGCCTCATCGGCCAAGTAGCGCCAAAGACCTCACGGACTTGATCGCTTACAAGCCAAAGTTTCATAGAGGGTCAGGGCAAAGCATTCGGATCTCGACGATGTTCCGGCTTCCTGCTTGCGCAGGCAGGGCAGGAGGCCATATCTTCACCACAGCATATGGGCCCCCTTCCGCTGAGCTTTTTCCAGGTCCACCTCGCTGTAAAGACCAGGGATATGCCGATAATTACCAAAACGATGATGGTCTGTAGCATTTTACCCCCTTCGTAACAATTTACGCTTCTCAAACAGTGTAACAGGCCTTAAGGGCTCACTCAATCGCGACGACCAAATCTGACCCGAATCTGAGCGTCAATTCTGTGAATTTATTTTTGAGTGAGTCCCAAGGGGCGCTTCTTTAAATTGTACCACCCTTGGCCTGCCATACCTGAACTGTCCTTTTAAGTATTGAGGGCCAACATCCGGTCCAACGCTGTTTTCGCTTCTTTCTTGATTTCCTCCGGAACCCGCACCACGTTGACTTCACCGATATGTTCAAGCGTCCAGAGGAGGTTCTTGAGGTTGATTCTGAACATATTGGGACACAGGGAATAGTGAAGCTCCAATATCCGCTTATCGGGATGCTCCAGGGCCAGACGGTGAACGAGGTTGATTTCCGTGCCGATGACGATGGTGGCGCCAGGGGAGGCCTCTTTCACATACTGAACGATAAAGCTGGTAGAGCCCACCGCATCCGCCATAGCCACCACCTGTCGGGTACACTCAGGGTGAACCACGATTTTTGCCTCCGGGCAGTCTTCCCTTATCTTATGCACGTGCTCCACTTGAAAGCGGGTATGCACCAGGCAATATCCATTCCAGAGGATCACTCTGGCTCGCCGAATATCCTCGGGACTGTTTCCACCCAGCGGTTTTTGGGGATCCCACAAAATAATTTCCTCCGGGGGCAGTCCCAGCTGATCGGCGCTGTTTTGTCCCAGATGCCGGTCAGGCAGAAAGAAAACCTTATCCCGGGATTGAAGTCCCCACTTGAATGCCGCAGCGGCATTGGAAGAGGTGCATATGGCACCCCCGTTTCGTCCGCAAAAGGCCTTGAGAGAGGCATCCGAATTCATATAGACCAGCGGCATGACCCCACCCGAACCGGTGATCTGGGTAAGCGCCTTCCATGCATTTTCCACGGCAGGAGAATCCGCCATGTCCGCCATCCAGCATCCTGCCTCCATGGCCGGGATCTGAACGGTTTGGTGGGGCTGGGAGAGGATTTCGGCACTTTCGGCCATAAAGTGGACCCCGCAAAAAACGATAAACTGGCATGCCTTTTGATCTGCTGCTGTTTGGGAAAGTCCGAATGAATCCCCCCTGTAATCTCCGAGATCCACGATTTCCTTTCTCTGGTAGTGATGGGTCAGTATGAGAAGTTTCTCTGAAAATCGCTTCTTTAATGCCTGTATCCGGCGTATTCCTTCCTTGGTCTCCGTTTCTCTAATCACAGGGTTCACTCCGGTCGATATTTGAAAATTACGGTTGTTTAAGCATATCGGACAGGGTAATGGAATCAAGCTTTTCCACCATGGCAAGAGAGGCCGATTCCCACACACCACGCATAGGGCAATACGATCCTCTTTGACATACATCTGGATCGTTGATGCAATGGAGAATCGCCAATTCACCCTCCAGGGCCTTGACAATGGCTCCGATGCTGATCTCGTGGGGCGGCTTGGCAATCATATGCCCCCCCCTAGGACCGCGTACGCTTTTGATGAATTTGGCCCCCTTTAAGGGGATAATAAGTTGCTCCAGATATTTGACGGATATATCCTGCCGCTTGGCGATATCACCTATCCGTACCGGACCCTCACCATAGTGTTGAGCCAGATCGAGCATCATCCGGGTACCGTAGCGGCTTCGGGTGGATAATTTCATGATGCACTCCCATAATCCCTACCATTTCGGTATAGAATATGTATTTATTTCAAGGTTGTCAAGTAGGTCAATGCCTGCATCTGGACCGAAAAAATGGTGTATTTTACCGTTTTTGGGAAGGAAGATGGGGTTGCGCAATAAAAAAACCGGTACGGTTTGACAAACCGTACCGGTTTTTAGGGGGTTTGGGGAGCGGGGAACCTTACCCGGTGTAAACCGATGACCCGAACCGGGCCGATGATGTTATCGGCCCTACGGCTTTTTACAATCCGGCAGGGGTTTTATCACGTAACAGTGTCTCCAGATACCTGAAACCGTATCTTCTCAATAAATCGGGGTGGGCGCCTTTTCTGGCATGGTACTGGATTCCGGGCTTCGCCCGGAGGGCGGGGGGGTTGGGTTGTTTGTCAATCCGGCGGAGGCCGGGATCCAGGAGGGTTGCCCCTGGTTATTGAGGTGTTTCCTGAAATATCCTGCCGCTCGGCGATCTCTTTTTTCCGCACCGGACCCGTATCATGGTGTTCTGCCAGGTCCAGCATCATACGGGTGCCGTAACGGCTCCGGGTGGATAATTTCATCACATGCTCCCATAATCCCTACCATTTCGGTATAGAATATGTATTTATTTCACGGTTGTCAAGTAGGTCAATGCCTGCATATGGACCGAAAAAATGGTGTATTTTACCGTTTTTGGGAAGGAAGATGGGGGTGCGCAATAAAAAAACCGGTACGGTTTGACAAACCGTACCGGTTTTTAGGGGGTTTGGGGAGCGGGGAACCTTACCCGGTGTAAACCGATGACCCGAACCGGGCCGATGATGTTATCGGCCCTACGGCTTTTCACAATCCGGCAGGGGTTTTATCACGTAACAGTGTCTCCAGATACCTGAAACCTGAAACCTTATCTCTTAATCTCTTATACCAACCCCTGATCCAGCATGGCATTGACCACCTTGACAAATCCGCCGATATTGGCGCCCGCCACATAGTTGCCTTCCATGTCGTATTCGGCCGAGGCCTCCAGACAGGTCTTGTGGATGTTCTTCATGATGAGTTGCAGTCGTTCGTCCACTTCCTCCCGGGTCCATTTCAGGCGCATGCTGTTCTGGGCCATTTCCAGGCCGGATACGGCCACGCCGCCCGCATTGGCCGCCTTGCCCGGGGCGTACAGGAGTTTATGGTCCAAAAAGAAGTCTACGGCCTCAGGGGCGGAGGGCATGTTGGCCCCCTCACTGATGAGTTTCACCCCGTTGTTGACCAGGTTCCGGGCATCTTTGCCGTTGATTTCATTCTGGGTGGCGCTGGGAAAGGCACAGTCGGCCTTGTGATTCCACAAGGGATTGTACTCCAGGGTGGAGTCGGCCTCGGTGTACACCGCTTCCGAATATTTGTCGATATATTCGCTGATCCTGCCGCGCCGGATATTTTTGAGTCTCATGACAAAGGCCAGTTTCTCCTGGTCAATCCCCTCTTCATCATAGACATACCCCGAAGAGTCGGAGAGGGTGACCACCTTTCCGCCCATTTCGATGATTTTTTCCACCGTATACTGGGCCACATTGCCGGAGCCCGAAACCAGGCAGGTCTTCCCCTCCAGACTGTCGCCCTGGACATTGAGCATTTCCGAGGCAAAATAGACACAGCCGTATCCGGTGGCTTCCGGCCGGATCAGGCTGCCGCCCCAGTTGAGGCTCTTGCCGGTCAGAACGCCGGTGAATTCATTTTTGAGCCGCTTGTACATGCCGAAGAGGTAGCCGATCTCCCTGGCCCCCACACCGATGTCTCCGGCAGGGATATCCGTATCCGGTCCGATATGGCGAAATAGTTCGGTCATGAAGCTCTGGCAGAACCGCATGACCTCGTTGTCGGATTTCCCTTTGGGATCAAAATCCGATCCCCCTTTGCCCCCGCCCATGGAGAGGGTGGTCAGGGCGTTCTTGAACACCTGCTCAAAGGCCAGAAATTTGAGAATGCTCAGGTTTACAGAAGGGTGGAACCGGAGGCCCCCCTTGTACGGGCCGATGGCACTGTTCATCTGGATCCTAAAACCGCGGTTCACCTTTACCTGGCCTTGATCATCCATCCAGGGGACCCGGAACATAATGACCCGCTCCGGTTCGGTGACACGCTCCAGTACGGCCGCCTGACGGTATTCAGGGTTACGGTCCAGAACCGGCTGAACCGTTTCCAGGACCTCCTGCACGGCCTGATGGAATTCGTTCTGCTCCGGATCTCTCGCCTTGATTGTTTGTAAGATGTCTGTCATGAAAAACCTCCTTGTTTTGATGTCCCGAACCCGTCCTTCCTTTCCCTGTGCATGAAGGCCTTTGGGCGGTGCTGCAGCCGAAATAGGGTAACGATGAGGTCTCCTATCACTAAAAAGGGATTTCATCAAGCGGAATTATTGGAAAGCAGGCAGGGCAGCCGTTTTTCCTAATTTTCCCGGATGACCACCCCTTGGGCCTTTCGACCGTCCACCTTGATGGTGAGACGGTGTTGCAGCCTCACGTGCCTCAAAAAGGGGGTTTCCTGCACCGGCGAAAGGGATTCCACCCATTGCCAGTCAAAACAATCTCCCGCATCCTCCGTGACCGTGAGGTAGGGAATCCCCAGGGAGGTGATGTTCTGAAAAAAGTGAGAGCCCTGGGATGGATCGGCCTTTAATTGGTCGTTCCGGAGCTCGATGATGGCCCCCACCCCGGAGATGTCCTTCCATTGGACGGGAATGCCCAGCCACCGGTCGGCGGAACCCCACCGGCCCGGCCCCACCAGCAGATAGGGTCGTTTTTCCTTGGACAAGGCGGCATTGATCTGACCGATTTCGCCGGACATCTGGATGGTGGATTCCACTTTGAAGTCCTCGGGCTTGACATAGACAATATCAGCGATCCGGTTGGTTTTTCCGTTGCCCAAGGCCTGACTGGACCGGCAGATGGCGGACTTTACATCCCTTTCGCTGATTTCCACCTCAAAGCGTTCTTCTTCCGCCACCATGGGCCGTATCTGAAGAAAAAAGAAATCCCCTTTTCGGTCCTTTTCCGGGTACAGGTTGACCGAGAACTCGATCTCTATGGGGCACCCCATCCCCTTGCGGCCGATGTGGAGCAGATCATCCAGCAACTCGGGCAGGGGAAAGATCTTGTGCTTCAGGACCTGGGCAAAGGTCAGGAGTTTCGCCCCCGGCATAAAGCCCGTATCCCGGAGACGATGCTCTTCCGGAATATAGGTGCTGGACAGGGCCTTCACCGGAAACTCGGATTCTGCCTCTTCCACCTCTCGTTTTTCCAGGTTTGAATTTTTGTGAAAATTGAGTTCACTGGGATAATTGAGAAGCCTGAGGCTGTAAAAGTAGCGCTGGGCGTTTTTGAGGATGTCGTCTACGGTGGAGAACTGGGGGGTGATATTGGGATATTTGGGGGAAAACCGAAGGGTTCGCTCCCCTTCCACCACGGTCTTGCCCAGGCCCAGGGCAATGTGGGCAATCCCTTCTTCGGCCTTCATGTGGGACACCGGATAGAAATTGTGGGACTGGCTGACCCCGGAGATAGAGGGATAAAAATAGTCCCCGTACTGCTGGCCCACCACCTGCTGGATGATGACGGCCATGGCCTCTTCCTGGGGCTGATTGGAGGTATTGCGGGCAAAGGCCTTGGGGCCTTCGTAGTAGGTGGAGGCATAGACCAGTTTAACGGCGGTGATGAGATGTTCCAGGCGGACCGAAAGGTCCGGATGATTGTTGGGGATCATGTAGGTTTCGTACAGCCCCGCATAGGGCTGGAACTGGGCATCCTCCAAAAGGCTTGAGGAACGGATGGAAAGCGGATAGTGAACATGGGCGATGAACGCCTCCAGGTCTGTCCTGAGCCACTCCGGCAGATCGGCCTTCAAACATGCGGCTGCCACCTGCTCATCTGTAAAGCCCTCGTCCGCAAACCGTTTGAGATTGTTTTCAGCGATAAAGGATCCAAATCCGTCCGTGCATACCACCAGGGTCTTGGGCAATTCGATGGTGATGTCTTCATATTTTTCATGGAGGTCCCGATTTTGATGCAGGACCGCAGACATAAAGGCCAGTCCCCGGGCCTTGCCCCCGAGGGAGCCGTGACCGATCTTGACAAAGTCCATGATCTCCGGGTCATAATGCTGGGCATTGAACCGGGCCACCACCCCTTTTTGCCTCAGTTTCCGCAATTCATGGATGTTGGAGATAATATAGGCCCGTAATTCCCCGGCACTGGAAAACGCGGAGGCCTGAACATCCCGGAAGGACGAGGCCAGGGCGATTTCGGATCGGGCCATGATCCAATTGGAAAAATGATTGCGTTTGGCATGGTACCACAGGCAGTCATCCGGTATTTGGACCAGTTTTTCTTCCAGGGTATGGATGTTGGAGGCCCGGTCCACCACCCGGCCGTCCGGCATTCGAAACACAAAGTCCCCGAAGCCCAGATAATTGACGAAAAAATTGTGGATCTCCGAGAGGGGGTTGGGTGAATTTTTATCCAAAAACACCGCGGGGATCTCTCGGGCCTTTTTCCTGTTTTTGGGCTCCGAGCTCAGCAGCAGGAGAGGGAGGTCGGGGATCTCCGCTTTCATGCGGGTAAGCAACCGGACCCCGGCATTCTGGTCCATGCGCTGGTTTCGGGGCAACCGGGTATCGGATATGATGCCGAACAGGAAGGACTTGTATTTCTGGCACAACTCCATGGCCTTTTCATAGTCTGTGGCGAGAAGGATCTTGGGCCTGGCCCGCATGGTCAGGAGCCTGTGCTCTTCATTCAGACCCACCTTGAGCACGGCCTGGGTCTGCTGCACGATCTCCCTGTAAATCACAGGGAGAAACGAGGAGTAATATACAGGGGAATCCTCCACCAGGATCAGGACCCGCACACTGGCCCGCTGGGTATCGCGGTCCACATTCAGGGCGTCTTCTGCATTTTTGACCAGGGCCAAAAGCAGGTCCGAGTTGCCGGACCAGACAAAGACCTTGTCAATCCCCTTTCGCATCTTGTCCCCGGGCGGGGGATAGATCCCTCTGATATTTTGGGCCAGAAGGATCACCGGGAGGGTGGGGTTTATCTTTTTGGCCTTCGTGCCCAGGGAAAAGGCGTCCATTTCATCCAAATGGGGGGTGGTAATGACCATATCATACCGGGTCCTGCCAAGGAGGGCCAGGGCGTCGTAGGCTGAAGAGGTACGGGTGACCCGGGGGGGCTGGCTCAGATTGAGGCCGCTGTACTCATTGATGATGCGGGAGGCCAGGCTCCCGTCTTCTTCCATGATGAAGGCATCATAGGGACTGGAGACCAGGAGGATTTCACGAACCTTTTTGGACATGAGCTCGTGAAACGCCTTAAAGCGGGCGTAGGAATCAGTGAGAATGCTCCGTTTTTCATCAACCATTCCGGACTCCAAAAAAATGACGATTTTCCGTCCCCATAAAAAGGAAACCCTAAATATTTAACGGAAAATCGTCAATAGTCAACGGAAAAAAGTTGAACGGGGTTCACCGGTTCCAGGGTTCCGGGTTCAGGGGTAATGACTTAAAATCCGGCTGTACACCTCTGAACCTCAGAACCCTGAACCTGTGAACCTTACAACCTCTGAACCTCTTCTACGCATCAATGATGTCCAGGGCCTCTTGCCGGTAGGCATCCATTACATAGGGGATGCCGGTAATCTTGGCACAGTCTTCGGTC
>JAIPDZ010000028.1 GCA_021737425.1 Deltaproteobacteria bacterium | reverse complement strand
CTCTCACGCTGAAGCGCCTTTTCCGTCTCCTGCAGCCTTAGCAGGTATACCCCGTCTTTACCCACAACCGCGTCGATCCGTTCATCGCGGATGGCATCGAGAGCAGCTTCGGCCTGGGCCAGTCTTTGTTCCAATTCCTCATAGGCGGGCTTGTGGCGGTTCATGGATATTCTCCCAATCCAAGGGTATTGACCACTTTCCGGGTATCGCTCAAGTCTCCAAAAATGGTCACCGATGGTTCCGGGACGACCCGAATAAGGGCGGGGGTCAAAAATACGCGATATTTAAGGGCCAGCTCATGGGATTCCAGCACATCCACGATTTCTATCTCAAAAGGCGGACGGAGATGGGACTCGCAGAGGTCTCTGAGATTGGCTTCAGCGATCCGGGAATGGGGCTCGTTACCCGCCACAAACAGCCGGAACACAAATCCTTTCTCATTTGGGGTGGCCTGGGATGCCATAGATCAATACTTTCCAGGGGATTGGCAGGGTCTGGCGGGTGAGGTTCCCCGCCCTACGTAGGGGCGATACCCTTATCGCCCGATCCTTTCTTAGGGCCTATAACCGCCATCGGCCAACCATTTCACCGGGGTTATCCCATTTACTGCAAGAAGGCTGCTGTCTATTTCACCTGTTCATCCGCATTCTCGATTTCTATCCCATTACCGGTAAGCTCAAACTTATGGTATTTGTGGGAATGGGCTGTTCCCCGCGATTTTACCACCTTGAGGATGCGCCCGGTTTCGTTTCCCGTATCCTCATACCACAAGGTAATAATGGTGTCTATCACGGATGAAATGCCCATGCCGCTGAACGAATCTTCACCGGGGGAATTCCCCACTTGGTTGGTTAATAGCACCGTAATGCCCCGGCCCTTGCAGAAATGAACCAACCGCATGACAAAGTCAAACGCGGCCCGGCCACCCGCAATCCGCTTGCACCCGGATATGGCGTCCATTACCACATAGGCGGGTTGAAACCGGTTGATGGCGGTCATTTTATGATACAGATGTTCCTCGATGCCCAGGGCCTCGGGCATGATGGACTCGACCTGAAGGGAAGCGTTTTGAATGGCCGGCCGGAGATCGATTCCGATACTGTTCATACTGGCGACCATCTCATCCCGGGATTCCTCATAGTTGACATAGAGCACTCTTTCCCCTTTTTGGGTTGCAGAACCGGCAAAAGCCGAGGCAAGGGAGGTCTTTCCCACTCCGGATGCCCCGGTGAGCAGGATACACCTGCCTCGTTGATAGCCTCCTCCCAATATCTCGTCTAAGGTGGCAATTCCACTGGTAACCCGCTGGGGAGAGGCGGCATACTGAAGCGCCATATCTGAGACGGAGTAAAAGAACAGGCCTGTTGGGGAGATGAGAAACGGGCATTCGTTGCTGTCATAACCGGAGCCCCGGTATTTGATAATCTGCAGTCGCTTGGTATTTACCTGCTCTTTGAGGCGCTGATCCAGGTATAGGACACAGTCTGCCATAAAATCGAGATAGTCATGGGGGTGGGATCCGTTCGTGGATCCCTTAGGGCTTTTCGCGGTGAGCACCGCGGTTATGGCCTGCTTTCTCAGCCAATTGTACAGCACCAGGGTTTGTTGCTGTTCCTGAAGGGGGTCATTGTAGATGCGCAGCAGAAAATCCAAAGCGTCGATCACCATCCGTCGGGCCCCCATTTCCCTGGCCTTGCCCTCAATAATGGCCAAAAAACCCTTGAGGTTAAACCCGCCTGAAATCAGCACCTCCGGATCCAGCTGTCCCTCCAGCAAAAAAAGTTTGCCGGCCGCTTCAAGGGCCTCCAAATCCCAACCCAAGGAAAGGCTGTTTTGACGAATATTTTCACAGGTCTCTTCAAAAGATATGAAGATACCGGGCTGGCCGGCCAGGGCGCTGCGATAGAGGAATTCCAGGCCGATGACAGTCTTTCCCGTACCAGCACTCCCATTGATGAGAGTCACCCGGCCCGCGGGCAGACCGCCGTTCAGGATATCGTCCAGGCCCTGAATCTGGGTGGGGATCTTTTCTATATCTCCAGCTGGGGATGCGGATGGACTGTGGGGGTCGCTGACCATGCGAGGGCTCCTTATGAGATGTTCGGTTGGTTTTGGGGCTGTCCGGACTTCTTACCATTAATGGTCATTTATGACAATCTCTAATGTCTCAGAAATATTTTATAAGTCATCCGGTGAGCCGTTCGCGGCTTCTTGCCACAGACGCTGGACCTCGGAAAGAAGATAATCCAGCTCGGCCTTTTCCGAACTCCAGTCCGCGGGACACTGCTTTTCGAGGCTGTTGACACGGTTTTCCAGTTATCCTTAGGGCCCGCGCAAAAATGACTTCACATTTTCCCGTCCCGGCTTCGGGCCATCTTCGGCCGCCACTCAATCGCGACAACCAAGTCTGCTCCAAATCTGACAGGCAATTCCGGGAACTTATTTTTGCGCGAGCTCTTACCGTCAATACAGGAAACCGAAAAGCCATAGAGGAATGATGTTGCCATAGCCCACTTCAACATCATTTTTGACCAGATAGGCGTTGGACAACCCCTTGAGCTGATGGCCGCCCTTGCCCTTTCCACCGATTTCAAAGAGAAGATTGTTGTCGACCTGGAAATCACCGTATTTCGGTATGGAAAGGCTCATGCCAGCGCTTTTTAACTGATGCGCAAAAAAGGTCTCCCGCACAGTGCCGATCTGTTCTCTTGTACCGAGTTCCCCTGCAATCTGCCTCAGAAGGTTGGTGTTTTCCATGTAGATTTTGGACGGCTTGCGGACCAGCCGATAGCCTGTTTCTGTAGGCAGGAACCCGGAAAGGAGCATGGCCCGCTCCAACAAATCGAGATAGGTGTAGATAGTGGGCTTGGAGATCTTCAGGTCCCGTGCCATTTTTTCAATGTTGGGAGTAAAGGGCTGTGACGTCGCAATAAGCCACAACATCCGCTTCATCGCCGGCACATTGGCCGTTTTCGTGGCGGTCGCTGCCGGGATATCCTCGTACAGGACTTTTTCGATGACATTGGAAAGTTTGTTATGATACAGATGAACCCCTTCGAGAAAAAACGGGTAAACTCCATGATCCAGGTAATCCCTGAACCGCCCCAAGATCGGGCCCTCTTTCAGGATCCGGGAAGCCAGGGCTGCATGATTTTTGAGGAGATCCGGCAGGGAGGCGGGCTTAAACGCAAGGCCGTGCGCAAAACTCAGGTATTCGCGAAAGGAAAGACCTGGAAGGCTGTAATAGACGGCCCGACGGGAGAGATCACCCTTTCCTCTTTGTAGGCCCAGGGTCGAGCTTCCGGAAAAATAGATTTTGGTCTCCGGAAAGGCATCATGGAGATTCTTGACCTCCTGGCGCCAATCAATGTATTTGTGGATTTCGTCAATGACAAACGTTTTTCCCCCAAGGCGAAAAAACGAAGACCCGATCTCGTAGAGGCCCGTTGCCTGCACATGGATATGATCGGCCGAGAGGTAAAGGGTCTGCTGATCACCGGTGTCGTGCTCCGCTATATGCTGAAGGAGCATGGTGGACTTGCCGGTTCCCCTGCCCCCCACGATTCCGATGAGTCGATGGTTCCAGTCAATCGTTTTCTTGAGGAAACGGCTTTCTGAACGTGGAACGGCTGCCAGCAGGGTGCTCTGAATGCTGAAAAATTCGCTCAAATCCATCTGACGTCATTCCTTAATTCATAATGAAATCCCCACATATCGACAATCCGTCTTACCGCTTTATATGACTTTTCGTAAAGTTTACTTTACGATTATCCCAATGTCAACAATTTCGGCTCAGCCCTGCCAATATGGGCGCCGCGCCAGTGCAAATCAGGTCATGGTCCCCCTCCATTCCTTGAAATCCTCCAGCGTCCAAGCGGTGACAAGCCAAAGCCCTTTATCCTATCCAGCAGCGACTCTTGGGGTGACTTCCTGGTCAATTCTCCCCTGGAGGGAATCCTCAGCAACATAGAGGTCATAATTTTGGCCTTTGAGGGGTGGCAATTCGGCCCTCGCTATGCCATAAATAACCGTCTGGAAAGCAGTGGAGCAGAGGAGCCAAATGGAAAAAACCGTCTTTAAAATCTCTAAAATGGACTGCCCTTCAGAAGAAAGCCTCATCAGAATGAAGCTGGATGAGATTGCGGCCGTAAAGAGGCTGGAATTTGACATTCCAAACCGGCTGCTGACGGTTTTTCACACTGGGGGATTACAGAAAATCGAACAATCCATTCTTGCGCTGAACTTGGATTCAAAACGGCTCCGAACCGAGCGCGCGGACCTTTCTACGGTTCAGGAACAAACCCTTCAGCGAAGACTGCTTTGGAGCGTGCTGGGGATCAATTTTTCATTTTTTGTCATTGAAATGATCACAGGGTTGATTTCCCAATCCATGGGGCTGGTGGCGGACAGTCTGGACATGCTCGCAGACTCGTTTGTGTATGGAATGAGCCTGTGGGCGGTGGGGGGATCCTTGGGTAGAAAAAAACGGATATCCAGGGTGGCAGGATATTTCCAGGTGTTCCTTGCGATTATAGGCTTTGCAGAAGTGGTTCGAAGGTTTATGGGCGCAGCGGAGATGCCGGCCTTTCAAACCATGATCATTATCTCCTTTTTGGCCCTGATGGCCAACACCCTTTGCCTGTACCTGCTGTTGAGGTCCGGAAGCAAAGAGGCCCACATGCGGGCAAGTATGATTTTTACCTCCAATGATGTGATGATCAATATGGGCGTCATGGTCGCAGGGATCCTGGTTTTGTGGTTACAATCCAATATACCGGATCTCATTGTGGGGGCCATCGTGTTTGGTGTGGTCCTTCAAGGGGCCGTAAGGATATTGAAACTGGGAAAATGATACCTACAACCGGGGGCGGTGTCGGTAAAAGCGGCCCAGGTCCAGGCCCGAGACCCGGCAGTATCTCCCCAGCAGACAGAGACAGGTCATGGTGGCCACCGCTTCAATGAGTTCGGGGAGGGAGATCCGTTGATTAAATCCTCCCAAATGGGGGCCGGTTTGAAGCGTGATGTCACCTATCCCCTGGCGGGTGCGCCGGGCCTCTGCCTTCGTGTACCCCCTTTCCTTTAGAAAGGAGCGGAATTCCGCCCGGTCCATCTCCTTCTGATCCGCCGCCCGCAGGATCTCTTCCATGTGCCGGTCCACACCTGTCTCTTTTATGATTCGCTCGCTGAGGCGGTTTATATCCACCGGCAGTACGCCGGAAAACCGGGACCCGCAAAACCCGTAATAGTAGTGGTCAAAAAGTCCTGCGATCAATTCCGCCAGAAACCCCTTGTCAAAAAGGTGCCGGGCGTCCACGGGCTCGCCGCCCTGGTCGACGCCCACGGTTTCAGGACTTTTGCTGCGAAAATAACTGGCCGTCACCAGAAAAAGACTCATGAACTGGGTCCCCACATGGGGATAAAGCCCCCTTGCCCTGCCCGTAAAAGAAAAGAAATGCTCAAAATCCCGGATCCCGGAGCGGCCGAAATTGGGGTATCGGCAGGAGTGAAGCCATTGATCCAGTCTGCCCCCGCGCTGCCACTCATATACCCCCTGATCCCGCCGTCTGAATCCTTGAACCCGGTTGTGAAAAAGGGGGATGGGTGCGGAATGGACCATTCCCTGTGCGCTCAACCGGCCGAACAGATAGGCGTTTTCGAACAACACCGCCTCAAATTCATGGGGCTTTAGACGCTGACGGGGGTCGTTGGGGTAGGTGAAATAGTCCCCGCCGGTGATAAAGGCAACGGCATGCCGCACCCCGGGCGGCATGATCCCAACCGGGTGCGCGTGGTCCTTCAGGTCCAATTGAAACACCCCGGCGCCCTTGATCCGGACCAGACGGGGGACCTGAAATGAATCCCGGATCTCCCCCCCGTGTTCCCCCAGGTGCATCATCCATCGGGCTTCATTGTGCAGGCCTGAGGCGTGTCCGGAGTCCCCTGTTTTCAACACCAGAATTTGCCCGTCATGATTAATGGGAAGCGCTAAGCTTCGTCCGAAGCGCTGGATGGGCCCGCAGGCGGCAGCGCCGATGGTCTTCAAGACTTCTTTGAGGGAAATCACCGGGGTGTTTTGGGGTACGGCTCCGCCCACGTCCGGTCCCTGAATCGGAAACGGCACAGATCCCAGGGCCTCGGCCGCGGCCCGGTGGGCGTGCCCGGACATCTGTTTCAGGATCCGGAAAAGGGCCGAAAAGGCCGCAAGTTCACGAGGGGCGCCCCTATTGCTGATCGCAATGGCGCACAAGGCCGTGGAGAGTTCCCGTAACAGGAAATAGGCCTGGGTCTGGGCCCCGACCCGGGGACTGCGGTACAGGGTTTCGATGATGTCAACGGTCTGGGAAGAGACAGCGGCGGGGTTTTCCCGGATCCGGTCGTTCAACCGACACGAGGCCATGTATTTGGCCGCAAAATCGTATTGCTCCCGGCTGAGGACATGCTCCAGACTCGATTCATCCTGCGGCAGGGGTGATGCCCGGGACACCGGTTCCGAGTTACACTTCATATGGGTTTCTCACCGCCCATCCGCTTGGCTCACCTAAGGCGGTAGAGTTCGCAGGGGGATGATTTTTTATCCCTTTGCGGGCGTTACGGCCTTGTGGTGAATATGTTCGGAAGTGGGGATGTCAGGAAAGCCAGCGCTTCCGCCGTCTGTAGTGTTTGACGTCCTTGTAGCTCTTGCGTTTTCCCACCTGGCTCAGGCCCAGATAGAATTCCTTGATATCCTCGTTTTCCTTGAGCTTGGCCGAAGGCCCGTCCAATACGATCCGGCCGTTTTCCATGACATAGGCATGGTCGGATATGGACAGGGCGATAACGGCGTTTTGCTCCACCACCAGGATGGAGGTGTCCTGTTCCCGGTTGATCCGCTGAATGATTTTGAAAATCTCTTTGACCAGGGCGGGGCTCAACCCCAGAGAAGGCTCGTCCAGCAGCATCAACTTGGGCCTGGCCATGAGCCCCCTTCCCATGACCAGCATCTGGCGCTCCCCGCCGGAGAGGTACCCGCTGACCCGGTCTTTCATCCGGGCCAGGGTGGGGAAATACCCGTATACTTCCTCCATATCCGCTCTGATGCCGGCCGTATCATTGCGGGAGTAGGCCCCCACCCGGATATTCTCTTCCACGGTCAACTGCTCGAACATGGGACGGCCCTCCATGACCTGCACCACCCCCATCCGCACAATCTCTTCGGGATCCCTGTGATCGATCCGGGTCCCTTCAAATTCTATGGACCCGTCCGTGACTTCCCCCAACTCGGTCCTCAACAGACCGGACATGGCCTTCAGGGCAGTGGTCTTGCCTGCCCCGTTGGCCCCCAAAAGGGCCACGATATCCCCCTGGCCCATGGTGAGCGAAACCCCTTTGAGGACCAATATCACGTTGCTGTAGATCACTTCAATGTTATTTATGCTCAGCATCCCTATTCTTTCTTTTTGGGCGGAGGAACAATGGTGAGCGTGGAATAGGCCACCTTGTCGGAATAGAGCCCGGTGGCCCTGATCTTGTAATCCCCCGGAGGAATCGGTTTGGCCTCCTTGAAGTTGGGCTTCAACAACGGGGTCCATCCCACCTGAAAGAACCAGTTCAGGGTGGCCATGGGCTTCATGGCCGCGGTGAAGTTCCCCTGATCATCGGTGTCGGCCACCGCAATGCCCACGTCTTCCCCCTCTTCAACCCCTTTGACCACCAGCCCCGGGGGGAGGATCATCTCCACACTGATCATTTCATTGGGTCCAAAGCCGCTGCCTGTAAAGGACACCGGTTTTTTGATCAGGGCCGGAGAGAGAAAAATCTCCTCGGGAATGACCTTCAAACAGGCGTCGGATGCAGCGGCCGCAGGCACCCCCCACAGCACCCCCAGAACCAGGCCGGGAAATATGAGTGTGAGCGTGATTATCTTTAATGCTTTCATCTTGAGCCTCCTTTCCCGCTATCAGAACGTGTGAAGGCCGACAGCGTTGGGCACTTCCCGCCAGCCGGTAATGGGCACGATCTTGCCGTCCTTGACCCGGTAGATCTTGACCACCTTGCTCCCCAACCGGCTCTTGGGACTGTAGGCGCAGGGCCCCTGAATGTCATGCTTTTTAAGACCGGTCAGTTCCTGATAGGCCTTGTACATGTGGTTGGCCTTGAGGTTGTCATATCCTGTGGTCTTGAGGGCCTTTTTGAGCCCCGCCACATAGGTCATGCCCCAGGACATGCCCATGCCGTAGACCTCGTTGAATTTGTCCATGGAGCCCCGGTATTTTTTCCACTGATCCGTGACAAAGGGGTTGTTGCGGGCGTCTTCGCCTCTTTCATAAAAGGAGGTGATGACCGTCCCTTCCAGGGCCTCGGCATGGACCCCGATCCCCAATGCGGTGGGTCCCCAGTAATCGGTGGTAAACTGGATGGTCTTGGTCAGACCCAGGGCATGACCGTCCCGGATCACATTGGTGGGGGTGGGATCCACGCCGCCCGCATGGATATAGTCTGCCCCCGCCTTGGCCAGCCGGGTGAGATAGACATCGTGCTTGAGGGTTCCCGGAGGAAAGAACTCGGGCGGAAGGAACTTGATGCCCAGCTTTTCCGCGTATTCCTTCCCCCCCCTGAGATGCTCTCTTCCGTAGGGGTTGTCCCAACTGAGGTACCCCACCACCGGGGTCCCGGATTTGCCCTTTTTCTTCCAGTCATCCATAATCCAGTCCAGGGTGGCGGCAAACGCGTCCTGGTAGGCGGGGCCCCACAGAAACGTCCGGCCGATATGGGCCTGAAACTCCCCGTCTCCCGGAACCAACTGGGCCTTTTTGTCCCTTTCAATGAGCCGGGCCACGGCCTTGCCGATACCGGTGCTGATGGAGTTGACCATGAGCAACCTGGGGGTCCTCCGGTAGCGTTTATAGGCGGATACGGCCCGGGCCACGTCGTAGCGGGTGTCGATGCCGATAAACTTGATTTTTACCCCGTCCACCCCGCCTTTGGCATTGACCTCCTTGATAAAATCCTCCAGCCCCATATCGGCCGGGACATTCAGGCCGGCAATGGGGCCGGTATAATCGGCCAGGCTCAGGTAGGCGACCTCCTTTTCTGCCCCGAACGTGCTCATTGTCAGGCTCAGGCAGATGACCACCACCATGGTGAATAGTATTCCCAAGCGTTTTCCCATGACACCCTCCTTTCGTTACGCAACCTTTTTTTTAGGATTTACACCAGATCTGTTTTTGTCCCGTCCTTACCACCACCTTTCCCTGATCCGAACACTTGAGCGGTTTCTTTTTTTTAATGGGCAAACGGATACAGACGATACGACGATTTAAAGATCTCCCATCGATGGGCCAGGCCCCGGGGTTCAAAGATCAGAAAGACCGCCATGGCCAGGCCGAAGGCGATGAGGCCCAGAGATGCGGCAGGCGACGACCCCATCCAGGGAAGGGCCTTGGCCAGTGCCGGGGAGGTAAACATCACCAGTTCGTTTAAGATGCGGATAAACAAGACCCCGAAAAAGACCCCGGGGATGCTTCCCATGCCCCCGATGATGAGCATTCCCACATATTCCAGGGCATGAAGCAGGGTGAACTGCTCGGCGTTGACCACCGTAATCAGGTGGGCCCACAGAGAACCCGCCACCCCGGCGTAAAAGCAGGAGATAAAGAAGGCCAGCAGTTTGTAATAATAGAGATTCACGCCCATGACCTCTCCGGCCAGGTCGTTGTCCCTGATGGCCACAAAGGCCCTGCCCACCTTGGATCGCATGAGATTGCGGGCCGCATAGGTCATAATGATCACCACACTCACGATGATGTAGAACATGCGCTCATCCGTATCGAATTCAAACCCGCCAATACTGGGCGGCATGGGGTAGAGCCCCTTGAAGGAGCCGGTGATCTCCATGTGGAGGATCACCCATATGACCACAAAATGGATGGCGATGGTGGCCATGGCGAGATACATGCCCTTGATTCTGAGGGAGGGGGCCCCGCCGATGATGCCCACGGCCCCGGCCATGATGCCGGACAGGGGGAGGGCCAGCCAAAAGGAAATCCCGTATCGGATGGTCAGAATGGATGAGGTGTAGGCGCCCACCGCCATAAAGGCGGCCTGGCCGAATGATATCTGGCCGCAGAAGCCGCTCACGATCTGGAGCCCCAGCACCACAATAATGCTGATGCACAGCAGGTTGATAAAACTGATGAGATAGTAGGAGCCGAACAGGGGAAACAGGTACAGAAACACCAGGGCGGAGATCAAAACGGCCCAGTGCTGCCAGGTTCGGATGATGGCAATGTCCAAGGCATAACTCTTGTCAAATACGCCGCACGGCCTCATGGATTATATCCTTTCGATTTTTACCAGACCGAACAGGCCGTAGGGCCTGATCAACAGGACCAAAAGCAGCACCGCATACCCGGCCACATCCTTGATGCCGCCCCCCACTAAGGGGTCTAAGTAGGCGGCCCCCACATTTTCCACCACCCCCAGCAACAGCCCCACAATGAGGGCCCCGGCCAGGGAATCCAGGCCCCCGCAGATGGCCACAATGAGCCCGTTGATGCCGATATAGGGGAGCATGTAGTAGATATCCATGACATTGGCGGTGGCGATCCCGGCCACCGCCGCCACGATTCCGGACAGAATCCAGATATAGGAGAAGATGGTCTTGACCACGATCCCGGTACTCTGAGCCAACCGGTGATCCTCTGCCGTGGCCCGCATGCCCAGGCCCAATTTGGTATGTTTGAAGATGAGGGAGAGCAGACCGAACAGGAGCAGGGCCACGCAGAAACCGATCAGCTGGTTGATGGGAACGGAGATCCCGGCCACATGCAGGTTCCCTTGGGGCAGGAAATGGGGGAGGGTCCGGGTCTCCCCCTTGAGATAGAGGACAAAGACCCCCTCCAGGGCGATGAACAGGGCAAAGGTCATGAGGAAGGCGGCCAGCAGGGGTTGTCCGATGAGGGGCCGCAGGGCCACCCGCTCAATGGCCAGCCCCAACAGGGCGGTGAGCACAAAGGCGGGAATGAGACCGGCCCAGAAGGGAAGCCCCAGCCCTCCCAGAAAGAACCAGAAAAACAGGGCCCCGAAGGCCACCAACTGTCCATGGGCCAGGCTCACCACGTGGGTGGATTTGTACACCAGGACAATGCCCGCGGCCACCAGTGCGTACAGGCTGCCCGTCATCAGGCCGGTGATGCTGTGCTGGAGAAATTCAATCATAAATCACCCTTTGGTCTCGGTCACCTGGATGGCCGTGTGCATGGTCCCCTTGCGGCCGTCGCGGTAGGTGACCGTGGCCTCTACCGTATA
Organism: Deltaproteobacteria bacterium; assembly: GCA_021737425.1. Classification (GTDB taxonomy): domain Bacteria; phylum Desulfobacterota; class DSM-4660; order Desulfatiglandales; family Desulfatiglandaceae; genus JAIPDZ01. The sequence continues at coordinate 15,236 of JAIPDZ010000028.1, read as the reverse complement.
TTCCGGCTCATCCGCATACAGGGCCGTAATCAGGTCTTTGTACCGATCTTCCACAAATGTCCTTCTCAATTTCCGGGTGCGGGTGAGTTCCTCCTCGTCCGCGTCAAATTCCTTGTGCATATTCACGAACCGCTTGACCCGGGTCCAGTCCGGAAGGGTGGCGTTCACCTTTTCGATCTCCTTTTGGACGAGGTCGATGACCTGTGGTTTCTGGGAAAGATCGGTAAAGGTGGTGTAGGCGATGTGACGGGCTTCGGCAAATCGGCCCACATTGTCCAGGTCAATGTTGATCAGGGCGGTCACATACTCTTTGTCCGGGCCCCCGATCACCAGGGCGTCCTTGATATAGGGACTGAACCGCAGCCTCACCTCGGTGTACTGGGGCGAAAACTTCTTTCCCCCGGCCAGTTCCTTCAAATCGTCCATCCGGTCCATGACAATGAGGTGGCCGTCTTCATTCAAATGCCCGAAATCCCCGGTACAAAACCAGCCGTCTTTCATCTTTTCTCGGGTGGCCTCAGGGTCCTTATAATATCCGGAATAGGGGTACTTGTTCTTGATCAGAATTTCCCCTTCCTCGGAGAGCTTTACCTCCACCCAGGGGACCGGCGGACCGGAGGTATCGGCCCTTATATCCCCCTTTCTCGGCATGCTCATGACCCCCTGCTCCGTGCTCCCGTAGAACAGGCGGATGTCTATGCCCAGGGCCTTGAAATACCGGATGATATCCGGACTGACCGCGGCCCCTGCGGAGTAGACCGTCTTGGCGCGGGAAAGGCCGATCCGGTCCCGCAGCTGCCTGAACACCGCATGATAGGCCAAAAAATAGAGAAACCGCCGGCCCAGGCCCGGGCCGTTCTGACTGCGCATCATATCCGCCGTTTTGAGTCCTATGGGCAGGGCCAGGCGGTAAATCAGCCGCCGTAGATAGGTGGAATCGATCATCCTGGCCTGGACCATGCGGTTGAGGTTCTCCCACAACCTGGCACCGAAGAAGAGGATATCCGGGCCGATTTCCCGAATGTTCTCCTGGACCGTTTCCGGCTCTTCCGGAAAATTGACGATCATGGGCGCCAGGATGGCGCCGGCAATTCCGATTCCCTGCTCGGTGATCCAGGCGGGCGGGATAAAGGAGAGATACTCATACCCCTGGTCAAACCACCCGTCCAGTTGGGCCCATTCCCGCACAGAATCCACCAGCCATCGCTGGCTCAGCATCCCCCCCTTGGGCAGGCCGGTGGTTCCCGAGGTATAACAAAAGGCGGCGATATCGTCCCCCCGGCCCTGATCCACCATTTCATCAAACAGGTGGGGCTGTTCCCGGTCATAGGTCTGTCCCAGTTCCAGGACCTGGTCGAACGACACCAGCAGGGGGTCCTGGTAGGACCACAGGCCCTTGGGGTCCCAGTAGATAATCTTTTTGATCTTGGGGATTTCCTGCTTGATCTCCAGAAACTTGTCCACCTGTTCCTGATCATGTACCACTGCAAAAACGGAGTCTGAATGGACCGCATAGTATTTGACTTCCTCGGGCAGGCAGTCCGTAAATATGCCCACGGCCGCCCCCCCGGCCGACTGGGCCGCCAGTTCGGCCCAAAACCACTCCGGCTTGTTCTCTCCCAGGATGCATACGTTCCGGCCCCGCTCCAGACCCATGCGGACCAGGCCCATGCAGAAGTATTTGACCTTGAGAAAGTAATCCCGCCAGGTGAATTCCTTCCATATGCCCCGGTCCTTCTCCCGTATGGCCACCAGGCGGTCCCCGTATTTTACGGCATTGTCCCTCAGGATTTTGGGCAAGGTGTCAAGGGTCATGGGAATGCTCGCCGTGGTTGGGCCCATGGGTTCATGTTTATGCCTCCCCGAGATAGGCCCGGATGACCCGCTCATCGTCCTTGATGTCCTGGGCCCGGCCCTCGGCCAGTTTACGGCCGAAATCCAGGACCACAATCCTGTGGCAGATATCCATCACCACATCCATGTCGTGTTCGATCAGGACAATGGGGATTTTTTTGAGTTCATACACGTCCAGGATAAACCGGGCCATATCCTCCTTTTCTTCCACATTCATGCCGGCCATGGGTTCGTCCAGCAACAGGAGGGCCGGGTCCATGCACAGGGCCCTGGCCAGGTCCACCTTTTTGCGCTGGCCATAGGGCAAAGATCCCACTGTTTTTTTCCGGATGGACTCCATCTCAAGGAGGTCAATGACCTCCTCCACCCGCTCTCTGTGGGCGATTTCTTCCTTTCGGGTGGGCCCGAAAAAAAGGCATCCCAACAGGGCCCCGTGGCGCATGTGGATATGCCTGGCCGACATGAGATTGTCCAACGCGGTGAGACCTGAGAAAAGTTCGATATTCTGAAAGGTCCGGGCAAGGCCCAGGGCCGCTATTTTGTGGGGTTTCAGGCGGGTGAGATCTTTGTCCCTATACAGGATCTCTCCCTCATAGGGGTGATAAAACCCATTGATGCAGTTCAGAAAACAGGTCTTGCCCGCCCCGTTGGGCCCGATGATGGCCAGGATCTCTCCCTCCTGGACATCCACGGACACATTGCTGAGGGCCTCCAACCCCCCGAATCTGAGGGACAGGCGGCGAACCCGGATGACCGGCCGGTTTTCATGTTGCCGGTGACTCATCAACCCCCCTTGGGCTTTGGGTTATGGGGTGGTGATGCCTCTTCTAAAAATGTCCAGGGCGATGTCCAGCGTGGGCTTCAGAAAATCCTTGTCCGGATTGGTCATCCGCTTGCTCTCTTCCCACAGGACCGCACCCGTAAACATGATCCACACAATATCGGCCAGGGCGATGGAAGGGTATGGCGCAAACCGGCCCTCGGCCTTTCCCTGGTCAAAAATCCTGGCCAGGCTCCGGAGGCTCTTGCCCGCCAGCCGGTTCAGCTGGGAAAGCCGCTCCGGGGGCAGGGTCTTGAGGCCGTCACTGGCCTGGAGATGAAACAGGTTGATCAGAATCAGCGGATCAAAATTGTAGATATCGTGAAAGAGCGCTTTTAAGGCCTCTATCTTTTGGTCAGGTCCTGCGTCCTTTTCCAAATATAATGCTTCGAGCCGGTCGGACAGGTATTCCAGGAGTTGGAGATTGAGGGAGACATAGATATCGTCTTTGTTCTTGAAATAGAGGTAGATGGCAGCCGGGCTCAGTTCCGCCTCCTTGGCGATATCCTCTACCGTGGCCACCGTGAATCCCTTGGTATGAAAAAGCCGCTTTGCCGCCTCCAAGATCTGCTCCCGGCGCCGCTTCTGCTGAAGATCCCGCTCCCGCTCTCTTCGCTCCGCTATGCCCACCGCATGTCTCCTTAAAGGCGATTCAGCTTTCTGGCAGTTATTTACTTAACTGAATACCTTTCAGCAAGTCAAGCAAAAAGATCAAAAAAAACGCTGAGGGTTCCCCTGCGCAGGGGCCGGATACGGACTTGTGCATGTCCGGGGCCTTTGCATCTCTTTGGTTTACTTTCCACGCCCGGGTGTGATATAGGGCAGGCGCAACGCCTTGGATTCCTGAAACATTGCCATAGGCCGTGGGAGGGTCCTTTTCCAAAGAACGTACAAAACCCCTGTGGCCCATGCGAGGCTTGGGTGTGCTTGAACCCTCCAGGAGTCTGCAGGGAATCCTCCAACCTTACAGAAGATGGTCATGAGCCACCACCTGGATTACCGCCTGCTCAGAGAAAAGATGGTCCAAAACCAGCTGATCGCCCGGGGGATCAGGGATGAACGGGTGCTGGCGGCCATGCGGAAGGTGCCCCGGGATCGGTTTGTGGAAGAGGCCCTGGTGGGAGAGGCCTACAATGATCATCCCTTGCCCATCGGCCATCAGCAGACCATCTCCCAACCCTATATGGTGGCCCTGATGACTGAGGCCCTGGAGCTCCAAGGCGAGGAAAAGGTGCTGGAAATCGGTACGGGATGCGGGTATCAGACCGCAATTTTGGCCGAAGCAAGCTATAAGGTCTATACGGTGGAGCGGATCAGACCCCTGATGGTCAAGGCCAGAAACATCCTGGCCGAACTGGGCCATAAGAATATCCTGTTCAAGGCCTTTGACGGGACTCTGGGCTGGAAGGAATATGCCCCCTTTGACGCCATTGTGGTGACGGCCGGGGCCCCCAAGCTTCCCCAGCCCCTTTTCGACCAGCTCGCCGAGGGCGGGCGTCTAATCATCCCCATCGGAAACCGTTTCAGCCAGGAGTTGTTCCGGGTGACCAGGCGAAAGGGGGCCTCCATTACCAAGAGCCTGGGGGGATGCCGTTTTGTGAACCTCATCGGGGTCCATGGGTGGAAGGAGCAGCCGGGCCCGTCATGAGCCCCCGCCCAATCTCCATCTGATGGTGCCGTAGGCCGTGAGAGCGGCCAGGGATCTGGCCGCACGCTCAGGTCCGGGATATACGGGAATCCCCCTTGTAAGGAGGCCTTTCACCGAGGGTTCTTCAAAACTGCGAAAGGTAAAGCCCACCACGGGCTGGTCATGGCGGCCTATCAGGTCGACCACCTGCCGGCAGAATTGATCGGTCATCTTCTTCCCCTCCTGGGCAACGCGGTCAGGCGGCACCCCCATCTGGGTCAGGGCCCGGGTGACCACCTGGGAAGGGGTGAGAAAATAGATCATCAGGATATCGGTATGCTCATCCTCCAGGAGTATCTTTGGGATATCGTGGAAAAAATCCTGGGGGTTTCTACTGAAAGTAAGGTCCACGGGGTTATTGACGCTCCCGGTCCCGGGCACAAAGTCCGCCAGTTTTTCCACCGTCTCCTCAGACAGGGCCGGGAGGTCCAGTCCCGCCCTGCCGCATGAGTCCGCGGCCGCCGCACCCGGCCCCCCCGAATGGGTCTGAATAACCACCCGGGACCCTCTGGGCCGTTTCAGGGACCCCAGGGCCCAGCAGAAGTCGAACAGTTCTGTCACCGACCGGGCCCTAATAACGCCGCTCTGGCGAAACACGCCTTCATACACATCATCCGGCCCGGCCATGGCCCCGGTGTGTGAAAACCCGGCCCGCCTCCCTGTTTCCGACCCTCCGACATAAAAAGCCACAATGGGTTTGTGGGGCACAATGGACCGGGCGGCCTCCAAAAACGCCCTTCCCCGGGTGATCCCCTCCAGGTAAAGGGCAATGACCTTGGTGTGGGGACAGCCTGCCAGGTACCTCATGCAGTCCACCACATCTATGACGGCTTCGTTTCCCACACTGATGGCCGTACTGAACCCCAGCTCCATGGCGGAAAGATATTCAAAGAGCTGGGTGATAATACTCCCGCTCTGGGAGGCCAGGCCGATAAACCCCGGCGGCCCTTCATAGGGGAGAAAGGTGGTGTTCAGTCTATGATGGGGGTTGGCCACGCCGAGGCAATTGGGGCCCAATAGGGCCATGTGATACTGTCTCGCGATGCGCACCAGTTCCTGTTCCAGGGCCACCCCTTCCCCGCCCCGCTCTTTAAACCCGCCCGAGACCACCACCGCGTTTCGGATCCCCCGCTCTCCGCAGGCCTCCAGGGTCTGGTTCACAATCCGGGTGGGGAGGACGATCACGGCGAGGTCCGGGGCCTCGGGCAGGTCCATAACCCGCTGATATGCCTTCAGCCCCAAAACCGTGTCCGCTTGGGGGTGAACCGGGTAGATGGGCCCTTCAAACCCCATGGCCTGTACGGACAAGAGCAGGTTGGTCCCCATGGCGGAGATGTTGTTGGATGCCCCGAAAAAGGCCATGCTTCGAGGATTGATGAGTCGATACAAGGGGCTGTCTACGTGTGGGTCAGGCATATGATTTCCCGTCTTTGGTATATTGCGTGCGCTCGGTCCGGCGCTGGTGATGAGGGGAACATAGGATAGGGACCCCATGGTGTCAAGGATCATTTAAGAAATGAGCAATCTCAATAGGTTGCCGTAACTTTGGACCATAGAGTTGACAACGGGTCGGGATTTAGAGAATAATGGCAAAATTTTTTTATGCAGGGCCGAATCTTGACGGCCTCGTAAAAAGTCAAAAATGCACTCTTTCCGTCATTCCGGCGAAAGCCGGAATCCAGTGTTATCAAGAAGTTGTGAAACTCCTGGACCCCGTTTTTCAACGGGGTGACGACTTTTTACGAGACCATCAATCTTGGTTCATGCGACTCATAGGGATAACCCACTTGAAAGGAGCAGTATATGTCATACGATCTGACCGAAGAGCAGCAGATGCTCAAGGATACAGTGGCACGAATCGCCCGGGAGCAGATTGCACCGGGTGCGGAAGCGCGGGATGAGGAAGCCCAATTCCCATGGGATATGGTGGAGGTGTTACGGGAAAATGCCCTGTTCGGGGCCGATTTCCCGGAAAAATACGGGGGCTCCGAGATGGGATTGTTTTCCCTGTGCCTCATTATCGAGGAGATCGCCAAGGTATGTGCATCCACATCCGTGGTACTCCTGGTGCATGAACTGGGGACCACGCCCATCATGCTGGCCGGAACCGATCCGCAAAAGGACCGGTTTTTGCCCAAACTGGCCACCGGCGAACACCTGGTGGCCTTCGGGTTGACCGAGGCCAATGCCGGAAGCGATGTGTCAGGGCTCAAGACCAAGGCCGCCAGGGAAGGGGATGACTTTATTTTAAACGGCACCAAGATGTTCATCTCCCATGCGGATATCGCCGATATGGTGTGTATTGCGGCCAAGACCGATCCGTCTGTGCCCGGACACAAAGGCACCAGCATATTTGTGGTGGATACCAAGACCCCGGGTTTTGGTATCGGCAAACATGAAAATAAGATGGGGGTCCGCGGATCCTCCACTGTGGAGATCGTGCTGGAAGATGTTCGGGTGCCCGCGGAGAATATCCTCTCCGGTGAGGGAAAAGGATTCCCCATCATCATGAAAACACTGGACCTCACCCGGATCCCGGTGGCGGCCCAGGCCATTGGAATCGCCCAGGGGGCCCTGGACTATGCTGTTGCCTATACCAAGGAAAGGACCCAGTTCGGCAAGCCCATCTTCTCCTTTCAGGGACTGCAGTGGATGATGGCGGACATGACCACCCAGGTAGAGGCGGCCCGCCAGTTGACGTACAAGGCGGCCTCTTTGTTTGAAGGCCTCCCCAAAAACCTGGACAGGCTTCCCACGGAGACCATCCGCTACTCGGCCATGGCCAAACTGATGGCGTCCGAGACCGCCATGAAGGTCACCACCGATGCGGTCCAGCTCCTGGGGGGATACGGCTACATCAAGGAATACCCGGTGGAGCGGATGATGCGGGACGCCAAAATCACCCAGATCTATGAAGGGACCAGTCAAATCCAGAAGGTGGTGATCGCAAACACGCTGTAAGGGTGCCAAAAAAGCTGGGAGTCCTATGCATCAAAACAGTTGACACCATCGGCCCATGGATGCTAAAACCGCCTGACCGATGCACCCGTAGGGATCCAATCCCGGGCCGGAGCGGTACAAGCCAGAAAATAAACGGTTGTGACAACCGTATTATATATATTTTTTTCTTGACAAACGATGACGTAGCATAGGCAATCGAGGAGCCATTTTACATGGAAATCCTGCTTCAAGTCATTGTTACCGGTCTGGCAACGGGCGGCCTCTACGGGCTTATCGCCCTGGGGTTCGTACTCATTTATAAGGCCACCAGCGTGTTGAATCTGGCCATGGGAGAGTTCATGACCCTGGGCGCCTTTGTCTGCTTTACCGTCCTCACCCAGATCAAGGCCCCCTTCTACCTCGCCTTGATCCTGACCCTCGTTGCCGCCATTCTCCTGGGTTTCATCGTGGAACGGCTCATCCTGAGACCCCTCATCGGGGAACCCATTATCTCGGCCATCATGGTCACCATCGGATTGGGGGTCATTTTAAAAGGCCTTATTTACATGGTGTGGACCCCCACCTTCCGTAACTTTCCCGAAATCTTCCCCCCCAAGCCCCTGAACCTGGGCTTTGCCGTGGTCCCGTCCGGACTCTGGTGGGGCTTTTTCTTTGCCATTATCGGCATGCTCATCTTTCTGCTGATCTTCAAATTCTCCCGAACCGGCGTGGCCATGCGGGCCGTGGCCAGTGATCAGCAGGCGGCCCTTTCCATGGGGATCAGCGTCAGATGGGTCTTTGCCCTGGCCTGGTGTTTCGGGGCCATGGCCTCGGTCATCGGGGGCATCGTCATCGGGAACATCAGCGGCATCAGCGTGTATATGGGGGATATCGGCCTGAAGGTTTTGGCCGTCATCATCCTGGGCGGCCTGGACAGTATCGGGGGGGCCATTCTGGGCGGTTTTATCATCGGCATCCTTGAAAACCTGACCGGCCTGTACATTGATCCGCTCATCGGCGGGGGGGCCAAAAACGTCGCGCCCTTTTTTATGCTGGTATTCATTCTCATGATCCGGCCGTATGGTCTGTTCGGCAAGAAGATCATCGAGCGGGTCTGATCCCCTCTCCCCTGATCAGGGATACATAACAAAGGAGTCAGTGACCCTTCATGCGTTGCGGAGACTTTAAAGAGACCTACATAGAAGATGAAGCAATTTTCCAGTCCCTTTTCGTAAAATTCTGGCTGGGGCTGTTTTTTGTCTTTCTTCTGGTGTTTCCGTTCGTGGCCAGTGCCTATCTCCTCTACGTGGCCAACATGATCGGGTTTGCCATCATTGCGGCCGTCGGTCTCAATCTCTTGACCGGGTTTACCGGACAGATTTCGCTGGGACACGCCGCCTTTGTGGGCGTGGGGGCCTATACCTCGGCCATTTTGGTGACCCGGCTGGGGTTTTCCTTCTGGCTGTCCATCCCCTTTGCAGGGCTGGTCTCGGCCCTGGCGGGACTGGTCATCGGGATCCCCTCCCTTCGGGTCAAAGGCCTGTATCTATGCATCGCCACCCTGGCCTCCCAGTTCATATTCGAATTTATTTTTATCCATTGGGAATCCATGACCAACGGCATCACCGGAATCCACATTCCGCCCCCCCGGATCGGCGGGTTCGAATTTCTCACCGAACGGAATTTCTACTGGATTACCCTGTTTTTCGTGGTGCTCGGGGTAGGCTATGCCAGAAACCTGGTCCGCACCCGCATGGGCCGGGCCTTTGTGGCCATCCGGGATCGGGACCTGTCTGCGGAGATCATCGGCATCAACCTGTTCAGATACAAGCTGAGCGCCTTTGCCATCAGCTCCTTTTATGCGGGCGTGGCCGGGGCCCTGTGGGTCACCTTTCTCAAGGTGGTGACCCCGGACCATTTTCCCTTTATTTTGAGCATCCAGTATCTCGCCATGATTATCGTAGGGGGCCTGGGAAGCGTCCTGGGATCCATCTTCGGGGCCGTATTCATCACCCTCACCCCGGAGCTGCTCAATTATCTGTCCGAAGTGGTAAAGGAATACGCCCCCGGACATGAGGAGATCTTTGTACCCATGAAAGAGGTGATCTTCGGGCTGTTCATTGTCCTTTTCCTGATTTTTGAACCCCGGGGGCTGGCTGAAATCTGGCACCGGATCAAGAATTTTTTCAGGCTGTGGCCGTTTTCCTATTAAACAATTTGAGCTTGTGGGTTGCCTGTTTTTTTGAACCGGAAACAATGGGTGGATTTAGGGGAAGCAAAAAACGCCAATCAAAGACCCGAGACCCAAAATACCGGATTGGAAGGGGGTGATGTGACCGCGTCTGCCTGAAAACGAATCGGGGATTCCGCCCTTGGCGGAGCTAACATGCCACCACAAAACAGGGAGAGGAGTTATGATAAAGAAAGTCGGTATTTTTGTTTTTTGTACTGTCCTAACCATGGGGCTGTTCGGCGCGAGCAAGGCCGCCGCCCAGGAGGCCCCCACCATATGTGCGGTCCATCCCTTTACCGGACGCTTCGCCTTTGCCGGCATTCATGGGGCTGATGCCATGGAGGATGCCGTGGCCATGGCCAATGAGGCGGGCGGGATCAACGGCAAAGAGATCAAGTATTACTGGGCCGACGGGGAATACAAGAATGATGTGGGCATTGCCGCCTTCAAACGGTTGTATGCCAAGCATAGCCCCCAGTGCATGTTCGGGCAGAGCACGGGAATGACCAAGGCCCTGGCCCCGGAGATCAAAAGCCGCTACAAGGTCCTGTACACCGCCTACACCTTTGCGGAACTGGCCGCAGACCCTGAGAAGAACCCGTACCTTTTTCTCCCCGGTCCCACCTATGTGGAGCAGTTTGGGATCCTCCTGAAATATATTGCCAAGCAGAAACCCGGGGCCAACATCGCCTTTTTCTACAGCGATACGGAATTCGGCCGGGAGCCCATCCCCGCCGGGCGCAAGATGTGCAAAAAAATGGGCCTCAACCTGGTGGCCGAAGAGGTGGCCAAGGTGGGTGGTGTGGACATCTCCACTCAGGTCCTGGACATGAAGCGCAAAAAGGTGGACTACTGCATTTTCCAGGGGTTTGTCACCACCCCCATCACCGCGGTCATGAAACAGGCCAAGGATTACGGATTGGACTGCCAGTTCATGGGCACCTTCTGGTCCACGGAGAAGCACCTTTTGGACCAGTTGGGGTCCCTTGCAGACGAGTATGTGGGGGTTACGGCCTATTCCTATTACTACCAGGATGAATACCCCATGATCCAGAAGATCAGGGCCTGGACCCAGAAGCATCATCCCAAGGCCGCCGATTATCGTTCCCAGGCCTATATGCAGAATTTCATGGCCACTCTCCTCTTTGTGGAGGCCTTTAAACAGGCGGACAAAATGGGTGGGTTCACCCCGGAAAATCTGGTCAAGGGCCTGCAGTCCATTAAGGATTTGGACGTGGGCGGGCTGATGCCGCCGGTGACCATGAAGAACAACAGTATCCCCGTGGGCAGGATCGTACGGGGCAATTCAAAGACCAAGCAGTTCGATCCCATCTCCGACTGGATCTGGCTGGACTAACAAACAGGTGCACCCAGGTTTCAGGTTTCGGCTGCGGAGGATCGCCTACGTTTCCTGACACCTGAAACCTGGCACCTTAAAATGGCACTGCCGCACGCGCAGTGGCAACTTCAATCGACAACAGACTGCATCCATGGACATACTGACACTTCCGGCCCTGCTGCATCAACATGCCCAGACCTATGGCGACACCAAAGTGGCCATCCGGGAAAAGGAATTCGGGATCTGGCAATCGGTGACCTGGCGCGGGTACTATGAAAACGTGCGCGACTTTGCCCTGGGGCTCCACCTCCTCGGATTCAAACCCGGGGACAAGCTCTCCTATGCCGGGGATAACCGGCCGGAAGGATTGTACGCGGAGCTGGCGGTCCAGTCCCTGGGCGGGGCCATTGTGGGCATCTATCCGGACAGCCATCTGGACCAGGTGGAATATATCATCAACCATTCGGATTCCACCTTTGTAGTGGCCGGGGATCAGGAACAGGCCGACAAGATCCTGGACATCAAGGAGAAATGTCCGCTGGTTCAACAGGTGATCGTGGACGACCCCAAGGGGATGCGCCGGTATGACGACCCGCTTCTCACCTTTTTCAAGGACATCCAGAAACAAGGCCGCGGCCTGCACCAGAAAGAGCCCCATCTCTTTGAGGAGATGTGGCGCAAGGTGACCCCGGAGGATGTGGGCATGATCAACTATACCTCAGGGACCACCGGCCTGCCCAAGGGGAGCATGATCACCCAGAAGAACATGTATTGTGTAGCCAGGGCCCAGGACACCGTGGATGCGGCCAAGGACAGTTTTGAATACCTCTCCTTTCTCCCCTTTCCCTGGATCGGGGAGCAGGAATTCGGCGTGTACTGGTCCCTGTACAAGGCCTTTACGGTCAACTTTCCGGAAAAGGTGGAAACGGTCCAGGAAAACATCCGGGAAATCGGCCCCCATATCATGCTGGCCCCGCCCCGCATATGGGAACGGATGTGTTCGGACATCCAGGTCAAAATCCAGGACGCGGCCTGGATCAAGCGATTCGTGTACAACCTGTTCCAGCCCGTGGGATACAGGATCGCTGATTTTAAACTGAACAAACAACGCCCCCCCTTGGGATGGCGCATTCTGAATCAGCTGGCGTACCTGCTCCTGTTTCGTGCACTCAAAAACTACCTGGGCCTGGCCAGACTGCGCCATGTGTACACGGGCGGGGCCCCCTTAGGCCCTGAGATATTCAACCTGTTTCAGGCCCTGGGCATCAATATCAAGCAGGCCTACGGCATGACCGAACAGACCGCGGCCTCCATCATCCACCGGACCGACGACATCCGTCTGGACACGGTGGGAAAGCCCCTGCCGGGGGTCGAATTCAAGGTATCGGACTCCGGAGAACTTCTGTCTAAGGGAGATACCATTTTCAAAGGCTATTACAAAGATCCCGAGGCCACCAAAGAGGCCCTGAGAGACGGCTGGTTTCATTCCGGTGATGCGGCCCTCATTGAAGACGACGGGCACATAATTATTATCGACCGGATGTCCGATGTCATGAAGCTCGGGGACGGGAGCAAGTTCTCCCCCCAGCTCATTGAAAACAAGTTGCGGTTCAGCCCGTATATCCTGGACGCAGTGGTCATCGGACAGGAGAGGCCGTTCATCACCGCCATGATCGCCATTGACATGGGCAATGTGGGAAAATGGGCCGAGAACAACCAGATTCCCTACACCACGTTCACGGACATCTCTCAAAAGGAAGAGACCTATGAACTGGTGGCCCAGGAGGTGAAAAAGACCAATGAATCCCTCCCCAAGGTGGCCAAGGTCAAGAAGTTCGTCCTCCTGTACAAAGAACTGGATCCGGACGATGATGAGTTGACCCGGACCCGCAAAGTCCGGCGGAGATTCGTGGCCGAGCGATATAAGGATCTCATCGAGGCCCTGTACGGGGAAGAAGAAACTCTGGACGTGGAGGCGGATATCCGCTACCGGGACGGAAAGGGATTTAAGATGAAAACCGTGGTCCGGGTAAAACAGGTGGAACCCATTGAATAAACCCCAATACCAGCTTGAACTCCAAGATATCCAACTCAGCTTCGGGGGGTTGATGGCCCTGCACGAGGTCAGTACCGGTGTGAAAAAAGGGGAGATTTTCTCCATCATCGGGCCCAATGGTGCGGGCAAGACCTGCCTCCTCAATTGCATTAACCGGTTTTACCATCCTGAAAAAGGGACCATTTTGTTTGAAAACCGGGATATCTCCCACATGCAGCCGCATAAAATCGCCGGTATGGGCATCGCCCGCACCTTCCAAAACGTGGAACTCTTCGCCCATATGACCGTGCTGGACAATATCAAACTGGGCGCCCACGTGCATCTCAAGTCCGGCTTTCTGTCCGGGGGCATCTATTACGGCCGGTCCCGGGCCGAAGAGATCGCCCTTCGCAAGGACATTGAAGAGCGAATCATCGATTTACTGGAAATCGAACAGATCCGAAAACAGGTGGTGCACGCCCTTCCCTACGGGCTTCAAAAGCGGGTGGAGCTGGCCCGGGCCCTGGCCATGCGACCCAGGGTGCTCCTCTTAGACGAACCGGCCACCGGCATGAACCTGGAGGAGACCGAAGACATGGCCCGGTTCATCCTGGATATCAACGAGGAATGGGACATTACCATTATTCTCATTGAACACGACATGGGCGTGGTCATGGACATCTCGGATCGGATCTGCGTGCTGGATTTCGGTGAAAAGATCGCCGAAGGGAAACCTGAAGAGATCCGGCATGACGAAAAGGTGATCAAGGCCTACCTGGGCGAAGAAGATATTACCTATTCGCGGTTGGGGGCATAACCATGGACCCGCTTCTAACAGTCAACAACATCGAGGTCATCTATCACAATGTGGTCCTGGTATTGAAGGGGATGTCCCTCCAACTCCATCAGGGCCAGATCATTACCGTGCTGGGCAATAACGGGGCCGGAAAGACCACCACGCTTAAGGCCATCTCCGGCCTGCTCAAATCCGAGGACGGGGAAGTCACGGACGGGTCCATCACCTTTGAGGGAAAGCGTATCGACCGCAAGCAACCTGAAGAGATCGTCCGTATGGGCATCTTTCAGGTGATGGAGGGACGTCGGGTCTTTGAGGATTTGACCGTGGACGAAAACCTCATTGCCGGCGGCCACACCAACAAAAACAGGGCCCATATGAAAAGAGATATGGCGCGGGTCTACGCATATTTCCCCAGGCTCAAGGCCCGGAAAAACGTGCTTGCCGGGTACATCAGCGGTGGAGAACAGCAGATGCTGGTCATCGGTCGCGGCCTCATGTCCACCCCTTCGGTGATGCTCCTGGACGAACCCTCCATGGGGCTGTCCCCCCTTTTGGTATCCGAGATATTCAAGATCATCCAGGCCATCAATCAAGAGGAAGGGGTCAGTATTCTCCTGGTGGAACAGAACGCCCGTCTGGCCCTGTCCATTGCCAGTCACGGATACGTGATGGAAAACGGCAAAATCGTCCTGGATGATACCGTGGAAAAATTGCAGGAAAACGCGGACGTCAGGGAATTCTACCTGGGACTTACCGAAGTGGGCAAAAAAAAGAGCTATCGGGACGTCAAACACTACAAGCGCCGCAAAAGATGGCTGACCTAACTCCCCCTTCAAACCGCCCGGCCCCGGTGACGCGCTTGTGATTCCATAGGTCTCTCCATCTTACCTCCGTTCTACACCCAAGCGTGAAAGAAACACAGCCCCCATAGGAGAGGAAGGGATGAATTACACGCTTTCCAGTCTTATTGACATGACAAAAATGCAAAGGCTTCTCGATAGTTTTTGTGTTGCCATGGGAACAGCGGCGGCCATCATCGATCTCGAGGGTGAGGTACTCATTGCATCGCGATGGCAACGGATATGTACCCATTTTCATCGCACCAACGACCAGACATACGAGAAGTGTATTGAAAGCGACACCCAACTGGCCAATGAATTGCAGGAAGGAAAGCCGTTTTCCGTTTACCGATGTCCGAACGGACTGACAGACGCTGCATCCCCCATCATCATCGAAAATGAACACATGGCCAATGCCTTTGCCGGCCAGTTCTTTCTAAAGCCGCCTGATCAAGATTTTTTTGCCCGGCAGGCCGCCCGGTACGGTTTTGATGAGGCCGCCTATTTAGATGCCGTCTCCCAGGTCCCCATTATGGACGCAAAAAAGCTGCCCGCCATTTTAAACTTTCTCACCACCCTTGCCGAGATAACAGCGGTTATGGGCATAGACCGACTCAAGCAATTGGAAGCGGAGGCCACATTAAAAGAGCGGGAAGAAAAACTCCGCACCATTATCGAACACAGTAATGA
>JAIPDZ010000027.1 GCA_021737425.1 Deltaproteobacteria bacterium | reverse complement strand
CTTCAGTGATAAGATCCATCTGTCGACTCAGCCGCTCGAGTTCCTCAAAAGGACTGGTGCGATCAAAGGTGGATAACCACGGTGTCTGTCTTCTTAGTAACATCATACATCCCTCCTTTCATATTGTGGCATCCCAATTGCGGGCGCCAAATGTAAAAAAGCCCCAAGAACAGTATCCTAAAATCCCTCCTTTCGACTTTAATCAACCATTGTCAGAGCTCTTCTGTTAGCGCCACCGGTGGCTATTTTTCCAAAAAATAATTATTCTTTTGAACCTGTCAAGAGGGGCTGTGATTATTCCCCCTTGCCCATTGTTTTGCGATGAAAATAATCTCTTAGCCGAGGGTCCGAAGCTGAGAGCAAGAGACGATGGGGAGTCATTTTTTCGCAAACCATGGGGCCATGGAATCGGGCTGCGTCATGAAAATTTATTTAGTGGACCATAACCGCTGCACCCTTGACTGGACAAGAATTAGCCTTATTATTTTCCTTGCGAAACGCCTTACGTATGCCGATTGAAGACTGTTTTCCTAATGCGTTATAATCTTTGTATAAGGAGACTCCTATATATCCCTGGCCCACACAGATCACGGGCAGCGGTTTTCTCGTCCAGGACCGGTTATGGCCGCTGTATCCGCCAGAGGGCTAAAAGTATTATGGAATATTATGAAAAACTACTATATACTGCAGTAGTATGATGTAAATTAGGATTGATGACTGATGATGCCAAGCAGAATTTTCCATCCGAATCCCGCAACTGGTGAGAAGGGCTTGTTTGTCATTTATGAATCATTCATAAGGAGGGGCTGTGGAAAAGCAGCATAAGTTTTCGATTTGGTATGTGCTATTGGGTGTATGGGTGGTTCTCCTCATTCAGAACTATCTGTCAACCACTTTATCCATAACCACCATCCCCTATAGTGAATTTTTGAAACTCGTAAAGGAGCAAAAGGTTACCGAGGTAGCCATTGGACAAGATGTCATTGAAGGAAGAAGGATTGACTCGGGGGCTGGAGAAGAAAGGAGTACAACGCTATTTAAAACGGTACGCGTCGATCCGGAAATCTCAAAAATGCTGGAACAGTATAACGTTACCTTTAAAGGTCAAATGGAGTCCACTTTTTTACGGGACCTCTTTTCGTGGGTGTTTCCTCTTTTGGTATTCTTTGGAGTCTGGTACTTCCTATTTCGAAAGATAGCGGACCGGCAGCCGGGTTTCATGTCCCTTGGAAAGAAAAAAGCCAAGGTATACAAACAAGAGGATTTACATGTATCATTTCAGGATGTGGCCGGCGTGGAAGAGTCCAAACAAGAGTTGATAGAGGTTGTGGAATTTCTGAAGGCCCCGGAGAGATTCTCGGAACTGGGAGGTAAGATGCCTCGAGGGGTGTTGCTCGTGGGTCCTCCGGGTACCGGGAAGACCCTCCTGGCAAAGGCTGTGGCGGGCGAAAGTGGGGTCCCTTTTTTTAGCATGAGCGGTGCGGAATTTGTTGAGATGTTTGTGGGGGTGGGTGCAGCCCGGGTCAGAGACCTTTTTGAACAGGCCAAGAATGAGGTGCCGTGCATTATATTTATCGACGAGTTAGACGCCTTGGGAAAGGCCAGGGGATTTGGAGGAAGCGTGGGCGGCCATGACGAAAGAGAGCAGACCTTGAACCAACTTCTGGTGGAAATGGACGGTTTTGACCCCTGTATAGGGATAATTCTCATGGCTGCTACAAACCGACCGGAGATTCTGGATCCGGCCCTGCTGAGGGCGGGCCGTTTTGATCGTCAGATCCTGGTGGATCGTCCCGATAAAAACGGCCGGGAGGAGATCCTGAAGATACACTTGAGGAATGTCAAAACCGACAAAGACCTTGATGTGGAACAACTGGCCAACATGACCGTGGGTATGGTGGGCGCCGATCTGGCCAACCTGGTGAACGAGGCTGCACTGTTGGCGGTGCGGAGGAAAAAGAAAAGCGCTGGAATGCCCGAATTTGAAGAAGCCGTCGAGAGGGTCATGGCCGGTTTGGAAAAGAAGAATCGGCTTATTAATCCGAAAGAGCGGGAAGTTCTGGCTTACCACGAATTGGGCCATGCCATTGTGGCATTGTCCCTACCCGGCACGGATTCTGTGAAACGGATCTCAATTATTCCTCGGGGTATTGCTGCATTGGGGTACACCATGCAAGTCCCCACAGAAGACCGTTATCTCATGAACAAAAAGGAATTGCTCAATAAGATTTCCACCCTCCTCGGGGGAGGGCCTCAGAGGAACTTATATTCTGGGATATCTCCACCGGGGCGTATAATGATCTGGCAAAGGCGACCGATATTGCGCGGAGCATGGTCAAGGAATACGGAATGAGCCATAAAATTGGACAGGTATACCTTGCAACCAGCAAAAAAACATCATACGTCAATTTGAATCTGAAAGAGACCGTTGGATACAGCGAAGCCACTGCAGAACTTATTGACGGTGAGGTTCGAGAGATTTTGCACACGCAGTACGAAAAGGCCCTGACCATCCTCAAAGACAAGCGTTCTGTACTTAAGAAGAGTGCCAAGCTGCTTTTGGAGAAAGAAAAAATAGAGGGAGAGGAACTTAAGGAGATCATGGATGAGACCTCTGTCGCTTCCTAAAATCCGATGTTTTAAACATGAAGGCGTCGATAATCCCTCTTACAGAAAGCACGGTTAAGGAGGTGAAATAAAAGAATGGAACCTGAACCGAAAAAAAGAAGACCTCTTCAAAAGGAAGAAATCGATCAAATACGAGCCAATCTTCTTAAGAGGGAAGAAGAATTATGGAAGGAAATCCTCCAAGACCTTGAAAATGACACCAATAAGGCGCATAAGGAGGTCATCGATATCCTAAGGGAATACGGGGACATGGCCCTGGATGAACTCAGGGAGAGTACGGCTATTAGCCTAATCGAGGTAAAGTATGATGAACTTAAGAATATTGAGAAGGCACTGGACAGAATAGACAGTGGAGAGTACGGCCGCTGCCTGGATTGTGGAAGATGGATCAACCCGGCACGACTTGAAGCCTTACCCTATGCAATACGCTGCCGCAGGTGTCAATCTGCATATGAAAAGTCAGTTCAATTCATCGAATAGGCCGAAGGCCCCGGGCTGCGGTGATTCATCCTGATCGCCTTAGGATGCTCGCATAAAGTCCACCCATAAAAAATATCCAGATCAGCACCACAGCCCAGCTCGAGAAAAGCTCCCACCATATCCCGGCCCCCACAAAAGTGGGGATGATCATCACAACCCCAATACCAATTTTTCGGGGAATATCCATTTCTGCACCTCCCAAGTCGAACGCGGCTGGATAACTTAGACCATAAGTAAGATTGTGCCATGGATAAACCAAACAAAACTTTTCCAAAAAGATAGAATCAGAGATCTTAATGTCAAGGGTCGCATTTTGCCCCTTGACAAAACCCATAGGGTGATTATTGATAACCAAAAATGGGTTTTGAATCTGTAGGTGTAAGCCCATAAGAATCCGGGTTCATCCCATTTTTTGCTGGGGAGCTTCCGAAAGGAGGTGAAGATCATGATGGATTTGGTACCTTGGAAATCCTTTAACGAAATCGGTAGATTAAGGAGAGACATGGACGACGTGTGGCGGCATTTCTTCGGGACGCCGCTGACGGAGTCCATGGAGTCTGTGTGGATCCCCTCGATCGATGTCTCCGAGACCGATGAAAATTTACTGGTCAAGGCGGAATTGCCCGGACTGGAGGCTGATGATATTGATATCGACGTCTCCGGTAACGTGCTAACGATCAAGGGTGAGAAGCGAACAGAGGAAGAAAAAGAAGAAGAAAACTTCTATTCTCGAGAAAGATATTTCGGATCTTTCCAGCGGGCAATTCAACTGCCGGCAGATGTGAATACGGAAAAAGTGGACGCAACTTTCAAAAACGGCGTTCTCAGTATCACACTGCCCAAGGAGGAAAGCTCCAGAAGAAAGAGAATAGAGGTAAAAACCCAATAACGCCTTATTGCCCCCCGAAACCACAAGTAGGCGGTCCCAACAGCATATTCGGGATCGCCAGGTCTCCCCAGCAAGTGGATGATACCCCAGAGAGGGGGCATTCCTTGCCCCCTTGCGCCGATGTGAATCGCGCGCATCTATACCTATAACGTCAATAAACAGCGTCTACCCGATACCCGGAAGGGCCTAAGGAAAAGAGAGGAAAGACTCAAATGAATTATCTGCGAGTGGCCATAGCCCAGATAAGTCCTGCCCTCGGTGATGTGGAATCGAATCTGGAGGCCCACCTTTCCTATATACATGAGGCCAGAGAAAAGCGGGTCCAGCTGCTCCTTTTTCCGGAACTGTCTCTGACCGGATACAACCTGGCAGAGAGGAGCATCGAGGTCGCCCTGTGGAAGGATGCCCCCTCTATCTTGACCTTGGCCCAGGCAGCGGGGGAGATGCATGTGGTAGTCGGTTTTGTGGAAGAAGGCGCCGCAGCACAGTTCTATAATTCATGCGCCGTGGTTCATCAAAACGAAGTGGTTTATCTCCATCGCAAGCTTAATCTGGCCACCTATGGAAACCTTGAAGAGGGCAAGTATTATGGAACAGGGCGATGCGTGGAGACGTTCTTGATAGGCGGCCCGCCTTGGCGCGGGAGTATCTTGATCTGTGCAGACCTATGGAATCCCGCACTGGTCTATCTGGCCGCCCTTCATGGAACCACCATCCTCATGGCTCCCACCAGTTCCGCATTGGATTCGGTGAGCAGCGAATTCTCCAATTTACGCGGATGGGATTTGGCCACACGGTATTATGCGATGATGTATGGTATGCCCATTCTCCTGGGAAACCGGGTGGGGGTTGAAGGAGACATGCAGTTTTGGGGCGGTTCGCAGGTGATCGATCCTTTTGGAAATCCCATCGCCACCGCAGAGAATGAATCCGAGCAGCTCATTGTGGCGGATTTGGATTACGAGCTTGTACGCAGGGCACGCCACCAGCTCCCCACGGTACGGGATTCAAATCTGGCACTGGTGGCCCGTGAAATCAGGCGCACAGAGGAGTACAGCGGTATTCCGCCTGTTCGAAAGACCAAATAAGCCGTATCTGTTGGATTAAACATTTACAAATCAACATCAGTTTTTATAAAAATAATGAATTAATGTCATATCAAATAGAAAAACAAAGTTCAGCTGTATCTTCTCAATAAATCGGGGTGGCCGCTTTCTCTGGGACGGTACTGGATTCCGGCCTTCGCCGGAATCCAGGAGGTTTGCCCCTGATTATTGAGATGTTACGTTCAGCTTAATTTTAGATCATTGTAAAGAGCATGTCCTAACAAATTAAATCAGCGGAAATTGACGGAGGTGAGCCATGAACAGGATCCTGTTGATATTTTTGATCATTGGTTTTCTGGCATATCCCAACTTTTCACCTGCCGATGATGGTTCGACAGCCCTTAAACAAAAGGAGATGAACGGAGTCCGGTATGTGAGCGGAGGAGTCGGCATTGAGGAACGAACCGCCTTAAAAGGGGCGATGAAAGAATACAATCTGAAGCTTGTCTTTGCCTCAATAGAGGGGAGCTACCTCTCCAACGTCAGGGTGGTTATTCGGGATCCAGGCGGCAAAATGGTTATTGATGTGACTGCTGATGGACCGTGGTTGCTCTTGGATCTTCCCTCTGGAACCTATGAGGTCTGTACCACCTACCACCATGAAAGAAAAACCCGAACAGTGAAAGTGGATAAGGGGCTTCAAACGGCCCTATTCCACTGGCGACTTTAGAAACACCGGATGTTCGACGCCTTCCCAAGGGCGTCGTTTTCAACCTTAACACTCAAAAGCGCCTTATGATGCGCACATCTCAGGGAGGAAAGCCCAATGGAAAATGAAGTGCGGGCCATTTCACAGTCAAAAGATGTGGGGTATTTGATCACCATGCTTCGCTTGGCAAAGCAGAACAATGAAACAGATATGATGGCCAGTGTCGTGAATCGGCTTAAAGAGATCAATCTGCTAAAGGATCCAAGCGAACAGATGGAAGGAAGACCATTTGAAAATCTTCGGGATTATGTGAACCATATCGTCAGCAACGGCCATTAAGGGTTTTCACCGCTGATCTTGCCCCTCAATAAGACGCCCGAAATGTGGGGTGGCAAGGCCAGATATTAGGGATACGTCAGAATGAGCTATCTTATTATCGTGTCAAACCGGGGGCCTTTCAGCTTCTCAAAATCGATGTTCGATGACGCAGAAGCGGCGTTAAACAGTGGCAAACAACCCGAAGACATTGAATTTGGTGAGGGCGGGTTGGTCCAGGCCATGGCGGGTCTACTGAAACCGGGCAAATGGAATACCACCACCTGGCTGGGGGCTTCCATGGGCGATATGGATATTGATGTGGCCAGGGGACACTACTCATCATTGTTTCAACGGATGGAGAAAGAAAAATATGCGCCTGAACATTTTCCGAACATAGAGATCGAGCCGGATACGCGAATGCATTTCAGGTATAAGGCCTATGACTTTTACATGCGCTTTGTGTTTTTCGATACCAGACACATGCACAGCTATTACAACCGATTCGCGAACGGTTTTCTCTGGCCCCTGATGCACCTGACGCGCAGCCCAGTCTTCTATAAAAAGGCCAGCGTCTTTCCCCGACCCAGCTTTAAAAAGAATGATTTTGTGCAGTATACCAGCAGTGGCGTCACGTTTGCCAATACCATCATTGATGAAGTCCGTAAGAGCAAAGAACTCACCAGGGAAAAAGGAGATATCGTTGTATGGAACCAGGACTATCACTTGATGCGTATCGCCGAGGCCTATAAGGCCATGTTTGATGAGGAAGGGCTCTCAGAGCAAGAAAGACAACGGATTCATGTGGGCCAGTTCATTCACACGCCTTTTTTTAACATCCATGAAATCCAGGGACTTATTCGGGAAGATAAACGGGCCCGCATCAAGGCCCAGATCTATGATCCCTTTGGGGAAAACATCGAGACTGTGTTGCAAAAACTGACCTGGGGAATGCTCTCCAATGATTTCATCGGGTTCCACGTTCAAGAATACTGTGATCATTATCTCGAGGCCCTGGAAGAGTGGTTCCCGGTTAAGATCAGGGTCAATGGCCGTTCCTATGAAATCTTTCACCAGGACAGAGTGACCACCATTGCTCCCTTTCCCATCGGGCTGGATGTGGACAAAATCCTCTCTGAAGTCTCCCCTCATAAGCGGCTCACCCATCGTCTCGGGAAAGAAAGTCTTTACTATAAACTGAGTCATGACAAAAATGAAGGGAGGTATGTTTTCGGCGGACTTGAAAGGCGGGACTATACCAAGGGTTTGGTGGAGCGACTTCATATTTTTGCCAATACCTATCTGGAGTTGAGGAAGTCAGGCAAGGAGGCCCGGTTTTATCAGGTGACAGCGCCGAGCAGGTCCGACAGTCCGGATTACCAGCATCTGAACGAGATCCTGGATCAGGAAAGGGCTAAAATCAATGAAACTTTGCCCAACTCTCCAATCATCCACATTGATCAGGGGATATCAGTGCCTCAGAATTATCGGTTCATGAAAGAGATGGATGTGATGCTGGTCACCCCACTTGAAGACGGCATGAATCTGGTGGCCTTTGAATATATCCTATCGCAGAAATACAAGGCAAGGGACCAGCGGGGTATGCTGGTACTCACCAAGAGTGGCGCGTCCAGGGTACTCAAACAAAAAGGTTTTGGTGACCAGGATGGCATCATCTTTATTGATGCCCTGAAAACGAAAGATGCAGGCAAGGCCATCTCCCAGGCTTTACTGAAGAAACGGCACATATCCGATAGGCTCATCACCTACGTGGAATGTGAAAGACGGGTGGATGATTGGGCTCGGAAAAATCTTCAAGCCATTGTAAATTGCCGAAAGACGTCGTGAACCCCTGAGTATGCATGTTACCGGTCTTCAAGGAGATTTGTGACTTTCCCATGAGTGGGATGAAAACGGTCTAAACGCATCCGGGACCGTATCATAAGGTGGCATGGTTTTAAGTGACGTTAGGTAGGCCTCTAAAGACTTGAGTCTTTCTTCCAATAATGCTTTGACCCTGTACCCATTGGGGAGTTCCTGCACGTCCTTTCGCATGTAGTTTATGGGCGCCCCTTCTGACGGGCCTTTGCTTTCAAAGCCTTGTGCGGTATTTTCCATATGATCGTTTAAGAGTTTAATCAGGGATCCCATTTCATCGGCATTGCCGAGCAATCGGTTCAGGAAGAGCAGATATGGAACCAAAGCCTTCTTGTCATTGCCATAGGGATATCGAATGAGATGATCGATCTCGCTCCAGGCCTCCTCCAGGAGGGTCCGAACCTGAACTTCAACAATGGTTGATTCCATTTTGGAGGGTGAAAAGGTGACCAAATAGTGGACGGATCGGTAACCAAAAGGATGCTTATGAATTAAGCAGCCCTTTTCCTTGAATCGTCGAATGAATGTTTTAAAGTCCCCTTCGCATACGTTGGCCACAGGTGGCTTCTGAAGATCCCAGGTCTGAAAGATAAAGTCATGAATGCGTTGCCATTTCTCTTTAAACAGATGGAGTGCCCTTACACCGGCCAGGTCCGGGATTAGTTGAGTGTAATTTCCCAATGTTATGTCCAGATGCGGCTCCCGGAGCTTCTTTCGAATAATCTTTTCAATTAGATGATCAGGGTCTTTAACCCGCGTCTTGGTGCTATGTACGAGTCCCGTCGCCCCAAGTCTCTCAGATACATATCCGGCGGCTGCGGCATATCGGTGTTGGTTTTGGATATGATCTGAGTGAATGGCGGTTAATTCGTCCCAGTCCAGTCCGATTTTGGCCAAATCCGCCTCGTTAATGTTGAATTCTTGGCAGAATACAGCTTTGTCCATTTGAACAACCAATCTCGTCCACTAAAAACACGAAGCCCCATTCAACTACCGCTGTAGAGTCACAACTCTAAAACGGATTAACCACTTTTGCAAACTTGTCAAGGACCCATGCCGCATCAGTGGACGTTGCGCCTTGACAAATCCTTGAGAGTGATTATATTTTTTATTGAAAAATAATACTGTAAAATCAGAGACTTAGGCCATATTTTAATTTTTGTGCTGGTTTTTTGGCCATTTATCAACGGCCGGAAAGCCATATTTTTGGAAAAATTTTTCATTGTTGAAAGGAGGTTTATAGGAAATGAAGGTTCGGCCGCTCAAAGACAGGATATTGGCAGTGAGGATTGAAGAGGACGAGAAAACGGCTGGGGGCATTATTATTCCGGATACGGCCAAAGAAAAGCCCCAGGAAGGTAAAGTGGTGGCTGTGGGTCCTGGAAAAAAGGACGATAATGGTAGTCTTGTTCCCCTTGAAGTGAAGGAAGATGATCGCGTTCTGTTCGCCAAGTATGCAGGAACAGATATTAAAATTGATGGTGTAGAGCATCTTATTTTGCGGGAAGATGATATCCTAGGAGTTGTTGAGAAATAAGAGAGTTAGGGAGGTATTTGAGCAATGGCCAAGAAAGAAATAAGATACAACGCCCAGGCAAGAGAGAATATCAAAAGAGGTGTGGACACATTAGCCGATGCAGTAAAGGTCACTTTGGGTCCTAAGGGACGTAATGTGCTGATTGAAAAATCATGGGGCTCTCCCACCACCACCAAAGATGGTGTGACCGTGGCCAAAGAAATCGAATTGGAAGACAAATTCGAGAACATGGGAGCCCAGATGGTCAAGGAGGTGGCTTCGAAGACATCAGATGTTGCAGGAGATGGGACCACAACGGCCACCATCCTGGCCCAGGCCATCTATCGTGAGGGATCCAAACTGGTGGCGGCTGGATCAAACCCCATGGCTATCAAGCGGGGTATAGAGAAAGCAGTGGAGGCCACAGTGGATGAATTGAAGAAGCTGTCCAACCCTACCAAGGACAAAAATGAGATCTCCCAGGTCGGTACAGTCTCCGCCAACAATGATCGAACCATCGGCGATATAATTGCAGAGGCCATGGAAAAGGTCGGTAAGGAAGGCGTTATCACGGTCGAAGAGGCCAAGAGCATGGAAACCACACTGGAAATCGTGGAAGGCATGCAATTTGACCGGGGATATGTAAGCCCCCATTTTGTAACCGACGCTGAAAAGATGGAGGCTCACCTTGAAGAGCCGTATATCCTGCTTCATGAAAAAAAGATCAGCGCCATGAAAGACATGGTCCCGCTCCTGGAAGAAATCGCCAAGTCAGGCAAACCGCTTTTGATTGTGGCCGAGGACGTAGAGGGCGAGGCCCTGGCCACTTTGGTGGTCAACAAGATCCGCGGAACCCTCCAGTGTTGTGCGGTGAAGGCCCCCGGGTTCGGGGATCGGCGCAAGGCTATGCTGGAAGATATCGCTGTGATGACCGGGGGACAGGTGATCAGCGAAGATCTGGGGCTGAAGCTGGAGAACGTGACCCTCCAGGATCTCGGTACGGCCAAGAAAGTGACCGTAGACAAGGATAACACCACCCTTGTTGACGGCGGCGGTGCCAGAACCGCTCTGGAAGGTCGTGTCAAGCAGATCAGGGCCCAGATCGATGAGACCACCAGTGATTATGATCGAGAAAAACTGCAGGAGCGATTGGCCAAACTCATCGGCGGCGTGGCAGTGATCAATGTGGGCGCGGCCACTGAGGCGGAGATGAAAGAGAGAAAGGCGAGGGTGGAGGATGCCCTCAATGCCACCCGGGCAGCGGTGGAGGAAGGCATTGTTCCCGGAGGGGGTGTGGCCCTGGCCCGGGCCATCCCGGCATTGGCCAACATGAAGTTGGATGGGGAAGCGCAATTGGGGGTGAACCTCATCAAGCGTGCTCTCGAAGAACCTGTGCGTCAGATTGCCAGCAATGCAGGGTTTGAAGGCTCCGTGGTCATCCAGAAGGTCCTGGGAGAAAACGGCAACTTTGGTTTCAATGCAGAAACCGGTGAGTATGAAGACCTGGTCAAAAAAGGCATTATTGATCCCACCAAAGTGACCCGTTTTGCACTTCAAAATGCCGCATCCGTGGCCGGGCTATTGATGACCACAGAGGCCATGGTGGCTGAGAAGCCTGAGGAAAAGAAGGACCAGGGTGGTGCCCAAATGCCGCCGGAGGATATGTATTAAGAACAGGTTCCGAGGTTTAAAGGCTTCAAAGGTTTTAACTGTGAACCGATAACCATCAAAAGCATCTGGGCCTGGGCAGGACCCCTCCTGCCCAGATCTCCTATGTATTGCAGATACCTGCCCGTGTCACAACCCCTTGTTCAGAAAACGCGAAACCATTTGTCGATGTCCTTTTTTTGGGTTCGGGAAAGAACATTTCTATGTCTGCATTTCTTTAGCCATTTTCTTCACAGAGTCAAAAGCTGCACAGGAAAACAGGTCTTATGTATGATCAGCGCGATTATTATGAAGTTCTGGGCGTCAGCAGAGATGCCTCCAGTGAGGAAATCAAGAGGAGCTATCGCCGATTGGCGTTGAAATACCACCCGGACCGGAACCCCGGTGATAATAAGGCCGAAGCGTTGTTCAAAGAGGCGGCCGAAGCCTATGAAGTGCTGCGGGACCCTGAAAAACGCCGCCTCTATGACCGGTACGGTCATTCGGGTATTCAGGGATCAGGGTTCCAAGGGTTCCAGGGTTTTGATGACATTTTTTCCTCTTTTGGAGATATTTTTGAAGACTTTTTCGGGTTTGGCTCCGGGCTGGGTTCCCGACGGCGTGTCCGAAAAGGGGCGGATCTCACATGCGAGCTTAACCTCAGCTTCGTGGAAGCGGCCTTTGGCACGGAGAAAAAGATTGAAGTTCCGAGTATGGAGAGCTGCCCATATTGCTATGGCTCGGGTGTGGTCTCCGGATTCCAAAAGGGGATATGCCCGGTCTGTCACGGCAGGGGCCAGGTGGTGCGGTCCCGAGGATTTATCCGTTTGTCCACCACGTGCCCAAAGTGCGGAGGCTCCGGGCAGATCATCACCCGGCCCTGTGAGAAATGTCAGGGCAGGGGGACAGTTCAAAAGCGGCGGGAGATTAAGGTGAAGATTCCACCCGGAGTGGAAGGGGGTATGCACCTGAAACTCAAAGGGCAAGGCCAAAAGACCCCTGACGGTGGAGTTCCAGGTGATTTGTATGTCCACCTGCATGTGGAACCGCATGAATTTTTGGAAAGGCGGGAAGATGATGTGATTTGCCGTGTTCCCATTTCATTTGTGGACGCCACATTGGGAACGACTCTGGAGATTCCGACCCTTGATGGATCTGAAAAGCTCGATATCCCGGAAGGAACACAGCCAGGGGATCTATTAAGATTGAGGGGCAAAGGCATCCCAAGGTTGCGAGGACAGGGACGGGGAGACCAGGTCGTCATCCTGGATGTTCGAATACCCAAGAAACTGAGCAAAAAACAGGAAGAACTGCTCAGGGAGTTTGCCAGGCTGGAAATGGAAGAACGAAACGAGGATGCCCATGTGTGGAGGCTTTTCTCAAGGAAGAAGCACAGAGGTTTTTTTGGTGGAAATGCAATGAATTAGGATTTGAGGAGGGTCAAGATGTCTGAGAATTTTCAGGTCCTTGTTCACGAAGAAGATGGCAGTCTTCATCTAAAGTTGGTAGGTGAGTTCGATGCGCGTTCGGCAACAGACGTTCTGAAGATCGTTGATAACAGAAGGCCCGTGACATCAAGGGTCTTCATTCATACGAACTGCCTGAAGAAAATCCACCCGGAAGCGCAGAAGGTGTTTCAAGAAAGTATCGATTCAATGGAAGCGGAATCCATTCCGGTTTTGTTTACAGGTGAAAAAGCGGGCCAACTGGCCCCGGATCGCAACAACTTATGCTAATTCGTGGATGATGAGAATCGTTACAAGGGGGTGTGGCGTCAATACATGATGACACGACACGGTAAGGCACAACTATTTGTTCTTTAATCATCGCTTTTCAGAGAGGAGGTCATGAGAAGTAATGATAGAAAAAATAACGGGTTAAAAATGCTTTGTGATGGTTATCGGAAGGCCTTTAGAGTCCCAGAAAATCTCAATTATTATTACGACGAAGATTTAAAAGAGGCTGAAAAAAATTTGTCAGGTACTGTCTCGTTCAAGACAAGGCACCGTTCCCATTCCCTGATCATCCCACACCACACTGATTCAATAAAGGTTTCTAAACTCGCATTTGTGAGAAGACACGAAGAAAAAGAAATGCTTTGAGCCATGTAAGGTTTGAAGATGTGGAGAGGGAGCCTTCAATACAAACGAGGAGGTGCACGCATGATGGCGCATAACGTTCATTCGGGTGAAACAAAAGGATTGGGGGTGATTACCCAGTATACCCAGGACATCGTTTTTAAGCAGATCAGTCATATTCTGTTGCGGATTCCGGGAAGGATCACCCCTAAAGCCCTTGAAAAAATACTTCGAATTGCTGAGAGCCTTGACAGAAATGGGGAATACTCCCGCGAGATTGAGGGGTTAAAAAAAGCCATTGATAGCAACCACCCTTATCTCCGCTTCTTTGAGCTGATTGGGAAGAAAAGCCTGCCGTGCCGGGAGAAGCTGTTCAGGAATTTCTTTATCAATGCCGTTTTCAACGGCACCAAGATCAGAGAGGATTTCTACAGGACGCATCGTATCTCCAGACCCTTCTTTTTCGTTATTTCACCGACCATGAATTGTAACCTCCGGTGCCTCGGCTGCTATGCCGGCAATTATCCACGGAAAGAGAATTTGTCCCGTGAAGTCATTGACAGGGTCCTGGAAGACGCCAGGGCCATGGGTATCTATTTTGTCACGGTCTCCGGAGGGGAGCCATTTTGCAGGAAGGATATCCTGGATCTGTTCCGTACCCATCACGACATCTATTTCCAGGTGTTCACGAACGGGACCTTGATAGACTCGGACTTGGCGCAGGAAATTTCCCGACTGGGCAATATTGCCCCTGTGATCTCTTGTGAAGGTTTCGAGGAAGAGACCGACCATCGCAGGGGCAAGGAGACATATCGAAGGATTTGTGAGGCCATGGATAACTTGAGAAAGGCCGGGGTTGTCTTTGGATTTTCCACGGTACCGGCTGCCTATAACTATTCCACGCTTCTCGATGAAGCCTATTATGCGTTTCTCGTGGAAAAAGGTGCCCTCTTTGGATGGCTGTTTCAATACATCCCCATAGGCGCAAAACCGGATGCGAAACTCATGCTGACAGCGGAACAACGGCTAAAGGTTTATGACAAGGTGCAAGCGGTGCGAAACAAATACCCCTTGTTCATAGCCGATTTCTGGAATGATGGCCCCTACGTGCATGGTTGCCTTGCAGCCGGTCGAACCACAAGCGGGTATTTCCATATCAATGGCAATGGAGACATCGAGCCTTGCGTGTTCGTCCATTTTGCCGCGGACAATATCCACAGGATTTATGAACGGGAAGGCCACCTGTGGGATGCCCTGGATTCCGAGTTTTTCAGGAACATCAGGGCTGGTCAGCCCTGGAACAGCAATCACCACATGCCCTGTATGGTCATTGACAATCCCCATTGTCTCCGAAAGGTGGTTGAAGCGACTCATCCCTATCCTACACACGAGGGTGCTGAAACGCTCATCAGTGATCCGGCATTGGAAAACCACCTCGACCGATATTCAGAAGACCTGGAACGTTTGTGGGCCGAAAGGTCCATCTCATATTGTGACCTGGATGCTTTACTCCCTGAACCATCGACATGAACGAAGGCTTCCGCTGAGTCATGCACCTTTGTTTCATGAGGCGTTAACATGTCTATCTATCTGAATACCAGCACTTGAAAAAAAGGACCTTTATCAGGAATTTTATGATTCATACCTCGAATGCTAATTTTGAAGCGGCATCCATTCTTGAAAATACATTATCCCGGATATGGGAAGAATTTCGTGAGGAGTATGAGCATGTATCTATCGATGATATCGAGGGGAGGTACTTAAAATGTCTGACTATTGATAATACACACTGAAAGTAAAACTCAACAACACAGGTCTAAAGCTGCGCCTTTAGTGGTCTTGCCTTTTTACAATCTAAAAGCCCAGTCCTTTGAAGTCCTGTTGGGGCCGATCACGTTCTGCAACAGGGGTAAGAGTTTTTCATGGTAGATATTGTCCCATACGTGATTTTTTATGACCTTCCGGAACATTCTGTGCGGTTTCAGCGTCCCCACAAAATCCAGGATCTTTTGAGCGATCTGCTCCGGTGTCTCGCTGAGATCGAACAGACAGACATCATCCCCGCCGATCTCTACAAAAGGCGGAATGTCGGAGCAGACCACCGGCAACTTGATCATCCCCGATTCCAAAAGCGGGATGCCGAAGCCTTCTTGTTGGCTGGGTAAAAACAAGATGTCCGAAATCAGATAAAGATCCCGAATGATAATCCGATCCGCCGAAAGCCGCTCCCCGCTCTCAAAGGTATGTTCGGCCATAATGAGCACATCGTTTTGGATGCCCAAGTCCGAAGCCAGTCGCCTTAATTCACGGTAATAGTTGAGGGTCTTGGGCTCATGGGGATCATGGGCTCCGGTGATCAGGAGGCGGGCCCGAAGGCCCAGATCGTGCAGGCACCGGGTGACTCGTATGGACAACTCCATGTTTTTCCGCCAGTGAAGACGGGAGGGTTGGACCATCAGAAACTGGGCCTCAAAGAGGTCTTGCTCCTGAATGAGCCGAACCGTAATGGGATCCAATCGGAAAAACTGGATCGGATCAATGCCGTTGGGGATGACGAATAACTGATTGGCCCCGCCGTAAAGCCGGTCAAACAGTTGCTTGCGGCTTTCGGAAATGATCACGTAATGGATATCCTTTCCAGCCTGTTTGAGGATATTCCAGGGTGTACTATCCAAGTGGGATGGGTAGCCTGGGTAAAAATACGGGGAATCGTGATTCCAGGAGATGATGGGAAGGAGACCTTCCCGGGCAATTTGGTGCAGGGCACCGCACAACGGAAGATTGTAGGGCATGGTGAGCACATTGTGGGCAATGAGTACGTCAAATCCTTTTAGAGCGTCGGTGAAATAGTCGTATAGGTTGCGCACAAGGGGTTCCAATGCCTCGGAGTTTCCCTCCATACATTTTTGATGGGCCTCCAGGATTTTTTGGTTATGGGAGCCCAGAAGGGGGTTGATTTCGATGTCAATGGTGTCAGAAAATATGCCTCCATCCCCTGCAAAGACCTTCACATTGTGATAGTGACGGCTGAGCAGGGACGCGTGCTGGCGCATGATCTCTTCCACGCCCCCCACCACTGGTGGACAGGAGTAGTGGAGCAGGGCCACATTGTATTTCATCAAGGTTGAACCGCGCATTGTATCTCCAGAAGATTCACCAGATGAAGGAGCAGTCGCTCCAGGACCTCATAGGAGAAATAGCGTTCGCCCAGCTGATAGTTCCTTTCCACCATCTGCTCTCTCCGCTGGGTATTCGTCAAAACCTCTGATATCCGCTCCATAGTCTGCTTGCCCACAAACCCCTCGATGGTAATGGTATCAAACCCCTTGGGTTCGATGTCTGCGATATAGATGGAATACCGGTTCACCACGATCGGTTTTCGGTAATAGATGGTCTCCAAAAATGCATTGCCGAACCCCTCGTAGCCTGAAGGGTAACAGACCAAATCCGCACACTGGTAGACGTCTCCGATGCTGAACTGCTTTTCCCCGTTGGGGGCATAGTCCTCTTCAGGGCCTACCAGGTGCTCAATGGAAATTAGATTCACCCCCAGGTTCCGTGCATATTCCCGGATCCGTTCCATATAAAGATCTCCCTCGTCGTTTACCGAATGGGAGAGTACTAAAACCGGGTTATCCACGTCCATGAGATTGACGATTTCAAGACTTCGTTCAATCCACTTTCTGGGCACCACACGAGTCGGTTGGAGAATAAAGAAGTCCTTTTCTGATAGCCCGATTCGATCCTTTATATGGCTTGGGCAACTCATTGTAGCGGGAGGCGGGTTGGCGAAGTCATATACATTGGGGATAATGGTATTGGAAATCCCCTTTCGATAACTGAGTTGATGGCTGGCAATGGAATTGATGACCGCATGCTGCATGGTGGGAAGATTGGGGGGAAAGGCCCAGGTTAGATAGTCCTCCACTCCATTGACCAGGAATCGTTCCCGTTCCCAGGAGAAATCATGGTGATGGGCCACAGTAGGGAATCCAAGCTCTGCAATAAATTCGGTCAATGCCAGGCCCAAGGGAATATTCAAGGGGATGGCCAGCGCATTTTCCGGAATAATGAGATCGATGTCGAACCGCTGCACAAATTCATAGAGTTGGGATTTCAGGTATTGCCGAAGCTCGTGAATCCGTTTTGTGGCCTGCCGCGATCGTATGCGGTTCCCGTAGCAGCAATTTTGGATCTCCAGGATATCCGGGTGCTGAAAATGGGCTTCATTCACCTGCATGCACTTGTCCGGGGGCCGGTCATTTTCGCCAGAGAAATAAAAGCAACCATACCCATTGTGCTCCAAGACTCTGGCCCACTTTTCGATCTCCAGCGATACCCCATCCGTACCCGCGATGCGTGTGGATATGAATCCGACGTGCTTGAAGGATTTGGTATGTACCAGTGTCTTCACCTCCTTTGACCGAGCTATATGGTGAAAGCTCATCATCCAAATCTTCTAATAATTATATCATAACGTATCTTCTCCTTCAATGGTCTTGACCTAGAATCAGGGCCGATGATGATATCTAACCTGCGAACCAATGGCCGATGATGATATCGGCCCTACGAAATAATGGTCTTATCGTAGGGCGGGTAACCTTACCCGCCTTACCTTGGAACCCCTGAACCCTTGAACCCTTTAATAGAGTTCCTTGCGAACAAAGACCCCGCACTGCTGAGTGAACGCAATAAGGGCCTCGAGTTTCGCTTTGGCCTTGCCTGAATCGATGCATGCCCGGGCTCTTTCAATCCCTGCTTCAAAGGTGGCATCAAGACCGGCCGCCACAAAGGCAGCCCCCGCATTCAGGACCACCACATCCCGCTTCGGTCCTTTGACCCCGTCTAAGATTTCTCGAATGATTAAGGCGTTTTGCCGGGGGTTGCCCCCTTTGATGGTCTCGGGATCGGCCCTGTGAAATCCATAATCTTCCGGCAGCATTTCAAAGGTATCGATGGCTTGTTCCCTGAGGTGGGAGATGCGGGTGGGACCACAGATACTGATTTCATCAAAGGTGCCCTCACCACAGACCACAAAGGCCTCGTGTGTTTTCAAGCGCTTGAGGACGTTGGCGATCTTCTCCGTAAGTTCCGGTTCGTATACCCCCAGCACCTGGGCCGTTGCCCCGGCCGGATTGGTGAGCGGTCCCAGCAGGTTGAAGATGGTTCGAATGCCGGTTTCCTGCCTGGGCCCGGCCACGTATTTCATGGCCCCTTGATAGAGGGGGGCATACAGAAACCCGATCCCGATGTCGTGAATGCACTGCTCCACACTGCTGTGGTTGAGGTCCAGTTTTACTCCGAGGTTCTCCAGCACATCCGCACTCCCGCAGCGATTGGAGACCGCCCGGTGTCCGTGTTTACCCACTCTTACACCCGCCCCTGCCGCCACAAGGGCGGTGGCGGTGGAGATATTGAAGGTCTGGGTGCCCCCTCCTGTCCCGCAGGTATCCAAAAGGGTCTCTTCGTCAATGTTGATTTCATCCCGGTCCAGGTTAACCGCATGATTGTTCAGGTTCAACGAAACGCTCTTCTTCCGCATGATGCGGGCGGCCCCCGTGATTTCATCCACGGTTTCCCCCTTGATGCGAAGGGCGGTGACAAAGGCGCCGATCTGGGCCGGGGTGGTTTTTCCATTGAGGATCTCCTCCATGGTCCCTGCCATTTCAATTTCAGTGAGATGTTCGCGGTTTACCAGCTTTCGAATGGATGTCTTAATCATCATTTTTGTCCTCCTTAAAGTGAGTGTAAGAGATGAAAACCCATAATATTGGACCAAAAAAAAAGGCTGTGGGGTTGAGGCCCCACAGCCTTTTTCAGATGCACAAAAAAAACCGCGGGACCTTACGGAAAGTGCCCCACGGTTTATGATTCTATTTGATCTTTACGTCAGCGGGCACACCTCCCCATTGGAGTTGTGCCACCACCAATTTCTTGAAAATGCCATAACGTATATGGATCCCATTTGTTCCATGAAGACTCTTTTATGGCCTTCATAACAAAATGTCAAGAAAAAAAGTATCGGCCCGGACGAACCTCTTATGAGGAAAGACGCCTATGCCTTTCAAAATCCGGAGCCATAAGGTATAGTAAAGATCGTTCAGGGAGTCTCAAATCACCGAGCCCCTGCGGACGCCAACAACAGGCGATCAGCCGGCCATATGGCCGGCATGTCCGATGAAAACGCTTTCTCGCAGCATTCCGCCTGATTTCCCTTTGTTTAGGGCTCGCTCAAAAATAAGTTGGCAGAATTGACGCTCAGGTTTGGGTTGGATTTGGCTGTCGCGATTGAGTGAAGCCACAGGAATAGTGAACTATTTTGAGGACTTCACGATTGAGCGGCAGCCGAAGACGGCCCGAAGCTGAGATGGGAAAATGTGAAGTTATTTTTGAGCGAGCCCTTAGTTTTAGCCTCTATGATGCGATATAATCCCATAGCCCAAACAGGTCTTAGGGCCAGCGCAATAGGATTCGGGACCTGTCAGTTGCGCCTGGTGCCGGAGCAGCAGGCCATCGATACGCTCAAACGGGGCTTTGAATTGGGCGTGAACCTGGTTCACACCTCTCCGGATTACGAAGGTGCCGATAAACTGGCGGCCCAGGCGGTTGCGGAGTCCGGGCGAGACGTGATGGTAATGTCCCAGGGATATGGGGATATGGACCATTTCGAGTATCTGTTTGAGCGGGCATCCCGTAACTTCCCTAAAAAGAGGATCGAGTTGTTCGGCATCAGTTGTATCGATGATCGCGAGTATCTGGGGGAAGATGTATGGGGGCCCCAGGGCATGGTTCAGTTCCTGCTTAGAAAAAAGAAAGAGGGGAGGCTGAGTGGCATCTACTGCACCACACACGGAGAACCGGAATATGTGGCCAGGTTGATCCGCTCAGGCTGTTTTGATGCCATTATGGTCGCCTATAATATCCTTGGCTTCCACCTCTTGTCCTATCGTCCGGATCCGCCCAAAGGCTTCGAGGATATTCCCCAAAATGGAGAGTCGATATTTCCGCTTGCGGCAAGACGCGGTGTAGGCCTGTTCATCATGAAGCCGCTGGCCGGGGGCCTTTTGTGTGAGGGAAAGGCATTTCCGCCTTACCATTGGTTCGCTCCGGAGGCATCGAAGACACTCTCGGCAGCGGACATTCTGCGCTGGATCTTGATGCGGCCCGAGGTCTGCAGTGTCATTCCCGGTACAGCATCCGTGAAAGAGGCGGAGGAAAACGCCCTGGCCGGGTACCCGCCGTATGAGTTCACTGCGGGTCAGCTGTGCAACATGGAATCAGCGGTTGTTCAGATGAAAGCGGCCCTTTGCAGTCGTTGCGGCCACTGCGATCCACTCTGCAGCAAGTCTCTGCCCATATCCTGGCTGTTTCGGGATGCCTATATCTGTCATTATCCGTCGGAGACCTTTGAGACACTGGATCGCCTTCAATATTTTACGTTGCATCCCTGGGACACGGCTGCCTGCGCATCCTGCCACAGGATTACATGTTACTGCCCTCACGGCATGGACATCCCGAAAGAACTTATCCGCCTTCACGACCGGATGCTCCGGCTGAAGAACCAGGGCCTTCTGCCCGTTACCCCTGCGATTAGAGCGGATGCCCGGATAGACGGCCCGTTTCCCGTAGAGGTGATCCGGCATCATGTGCCCACAGAAATTCATGCGGGTCGAAACGGGATGTGCCGGTTTTATCTCGAGAACGCAGGATCCCGGACCTGGAAGGCTTCATGCCCGGACAGGACCCAAGAGGCATTAATCATGGGTGTGTTTGTGGAAAAGCACCTTATCAAACGGGTCCCTTTGCGCCAAGACGTGGTTCCCGGGAATCGGGCACACTTCTGTTTTCTCGTTACGGCCCCCGGGCGTACCGGGGAGTATTCCCTGAGCTTCACGCTCCAAAGTGCAACCGGGAGGACCCGACTAAAAAAGGGCACCCTGGTATTCAGGTCAACCTTATCGGTGGTTTCGTCCAGGAATTCGGACCCGTTGCGCCATGTAAGCGCAGCGCTTGAGCGTGCCCTACAATTGATATGGGAAAGAATTTTCGGGTCACGCGGCAACCTGGGATGAAAATAGGGAGAACAAAATGAAAAACAGTGCATTCAAGCATTTCCTTGCCAAATGGCGGACATGGTGGATCGGGTCGCTGAGGCAAAGAGGTGCACCTGTGGGCTATGGGGTGGTCTATGGTGACCACAACATCCCCGAGCGGCTGCCGGCCGGGACGGCTTGGGGGGCGTGGGTGTGCATGGAGAACAGCGGTCAACAAATCTGGCAACAGGATCATCCGGAAGGTCATCGGGTGGACCTGCTCGTAACCTGTGACGGACATCTGGTAATGACCTATCCCATGCCCCGGCCCGAGGTACTTCCAGGAGAGCGGGTAGTGGTTCATTTTCCCCTGTGTATGCCCAATACCGCGGGAAAACATAAGATCATCATTGATGCGGTGGTGCAGAATAAAGCTCGATTTTCCGAGTGGGGTCTAAAGCCCCTAATCATCAAATTACAACTGGAGGCATCGGTAGAAGATGGAAATCAAGAGGTATATGAACAGGCCAAACGGATCAATCCCTGGTACTACCAGCCAACCCAGGGGATCAGCCGAAGCCCGGATGGGAGGCGTTACCCTCTCTTTACCAAGAAGGCGAAGGGGTGCTATATCTGGGACGTGACAGACCGAAAATATGTGGACTACGTCATGGGGTGGGGCTGTTCTTTGTTGGGGTATGCGGATGACCGGATTCAAAAGGCCATTGGAGAGGTCCTGGAGACGGCCGGCGTGACCCCCTTTCCCTATCCGCTTGAGATCGAGGTGGCCCGCATGCTCACCGAGGATATCCCCTGTGCGGAGATGGTCCTGTTTGGGAAAAACGGCTCTGATGTGTGCACTGCGGCCGTACGCATGGCCCGCAGGTTCACCGGTCGGAAAAAGATACTGACCTGCGGGTACCACGGCTGGCAGGATTTTTGGGTGGAGAAGGAAGGCTTTTCCAGGACCGGGGTGCCGGATCGGCCTGAGCCGCTTCATTACAGTTTCAGGTTTAACGACCTGGATGACTTTTCAAGGCTTTTAGAGGCGTGTCAAGAGGATCTCGCCGCGGTAATGCTGGAGCCTTCCGGACCGGCAGAAAATATTCAAGGGCCGGCACAGGATACGGACCGGGAATTTTTGGCAGCCGTGGCCCACATGACGCAGAAAACCGGAGCGCTCCTGATTTTTGATGAGATCGTAACCGGATACCGGTACCCGTGCCATAGCGTACAAAAGGCCACCGGCGTCATTCCGGATTTGGCCTGTTTCGGCAAGGCCCTGGGCGGCGGCATGCCCCTGTCGGCCCTGGTCGGTCGGACCCGTGTATTTGAAAGCGCTGCAGGCCATATCCATTACGGGCCTACCTTCAAGGGAGAAGTCTATTCCTTTGCCGCAGCCAGGACCGCTATCCAGATTTACCGCCATGAGCCGGTGGCTCAGCATGTGTGGGAGTACGGCACGCGGTTGCAGGAGGGAATAAACCGCTTATGTGAGCAGGTGGGGATTGCGGCCCGGTGCCTGGGTCCACCTTTCAGAATGGTGCTGGCGTTCGATGAGCCGAATCCGGAACGCCTGCGTATGAAACGGACCCTGTATATGCAGGAGCTGCTGAAGGCCGGTGTAGTGACTTACAACGGGATTATGCTTCCCAGTTATGCGCACGATGATGCAGTGCTTAAAATGACGCTGGACAGTGTCGGCAATTCCCTTGAAAAAGTGGTGCACGCCGAGCGGCAAGGCGATTTCCATGGTTACCTGGAAATCCCTCTGTTAGCATGAATAATTTGCTGCAAACCTGGCCACTACCCTCTGTAAGCGTGAAAACTCCTCAGGATCCCGGGTGTCCTTGCTTCGGCATATGTCACACACCTCACAAAGACCTGCCTGGTGTTGAGCCCGGCGAAGCAGGGTGAAGACCGGATTTCGCCACAATGTCATAAGCCCCTTTTGGTCCTGGAATCGAAAGGGGGTATGACGTGACAGATCCACACTGGAAAGGGGGCCGATACAGGGGTACAGGAAGTGGGTCTCATCCGGGGAGTGACCGCAGTTATGGGTGCTGCCGATGGCTGCATACCGCCACAGAAAGTGACAATATTTTCCGGAGGGGTGGTCGAAATCCAATCCCGTGAGAAGTCGCCCCAAGGGCCATTCATTGGACTCAATGTGGGCAAAATCATTTACAGGGCGTATTTCCATTCCGAAAGCGGTTCGGGCCTGATGCATGGGCACGGGCATCTCAAGCGTAACCTGATAATCTGAGGCCCTGTCCACCGTCTCTTGGTGAACGGCGTCAAACGCCTTCCGGCACACTTCAAGGGTCATATCAGGGCCGTATTTGCCGGCATTGCCATACCCAAGGGCGAAAAAGGGAAACAGGGTGAGCCGATCCACGCCCAACTGATGACAGAGCTCCGGCATCCTTGGAAGGTCGACAATGTTGGCTGCGGTGATCACCATGGAGCCGTGTACCAGGGGCCAGAGCCAGCCCTCCATCCGCTTCTCCCTGTGCAATTCCCGAACGTTATGGCACACGCGATGAAACTGGTCGGTCTGACACACCTCCTTCCAAATGCCGGGTGTTGCCGCATTGAGGGAGACATTTATCCACCTGACCTTTCCGAGCATGGCCTGAATGAGCCCTGGACGGTTCAAGAGCAGGCCATTGGTGAAAAGGTTCATGGCCAGGTGAGGGAATCGGTTGGAAAGGTACGGGATAATGTCGGGCAGGTGCCTATTCACGGTGGGTTCCCCAAGGCCGCTGTGCAGCCGAAAGGTCTGAATGTTGCGGAGGGCATCCAGCTTTTGGATTGCCGCCAGACCCACAAAGTCGGGTCGGGAGATGCTGTGCGTATAACTGCAGAAGCGACATTCCAGATTGCAGCGCCCTGTTAGGGACAGATGGATTTCCGGCGGAAGACTTTGGGGTTTGACGCGGCCCTGGCGATAGTCGATCTCGTTTACCAGGGTATTGAATATCCAGGGTACTTGTGAGAGTCTGCCCTGAGCCTCAAGGGCCTCTGACATGCGGTACGGATCTCGGTTGACGGGATGAGAATAGGCTGGATGCATCAGTATCTCTTGTAGGGCCGTATTCAGGTATGAGGGGGAATTCCCCCATGGCCTGGATCTGGCCCCCCTGACCCCGGACATTGAAGGTGAATTTTCGATGGAACACGGCCCCGGAGGGAGAACGTCTTTTGGAAACCCGTATGTCGCGTGGGCCGTATATTCATCAGCACAGGCTGAGAGGCGGTCGAGCATATGCCAGAAGGGTTTGAAGCATCTGGAGAGAGCCAAAAGGCCCGGAACAGGAAAGGGAAGGGAAACGGCGACGGCATGGGTTTCGCCATTGCTTTTCTCCCCGATCCACGCAATCCCCGATTTTCGGGCTTGCCGCATGAGCTGGGAAAACGGGGGCGCATCCATAAGCAGACAGCCCACATTCATAAAGAGGTAGGTCTTGGACAAAAATCGAAAGGCCGCAGGGAACTTCCCGCGCTCTATACGCCATATCCGGTGCTCTCTTGCATTTACCGCAAGCGCTTCCACATGCATGCGGAGAAACCCTTCAGCCTGGCGCCGGGCGCCCTCTATGAGGAGGCGGGCGCTGTCCGCCAATTGGGAGGGGATTATGAATCCATGTGCAGGCAGCACCAAAAAAAGCCGACTGCCTTGCATCCTATTACGGTAGGTGGGCATTGGTTTCAAAACGGCAGATGACAGGTGCTTGGTGGCGGGAAAGATCTGCTATGGGTCCATATTGAAAAAAGAGACCGCTACCGCCCGGGGGATCCGTTTCAAACCATGGTGACATGCTCTGGCCGTGGTTCAAAGATCCGGTGCGCCGGTCATGTTTCCTTGTCGACTTCCGTCAACTCAGCCCTTGTGGGTTCACTCCCAAAGGCTTTCTGACTCCCTTCGATCAATTCTTTCATTTTGGCGATTACGAAGTCACGTTGTTCTTGAGTGAACATCTCAGGGTTTTCCACTACAGTGATCGCCGTTTGAAGTCCCTTGACCAAAGCAATATTGATCTGCCGCAGGGCCTGGAGATATTCCTCTGTTGAAGCATCCACCATTCATCGCCTTTCCTGCCAAGGATGGTCAGCCCCGTGGGCCCATATGGGATTCCAGCCATCTTTGGAGATCGTGTAAGACCTGCTCATGTTCCGGTTCATTAAAGACTTCGTGATAGAGGCCATCGTAAACCTTGAGGGTCTTATCGGTTGAGGTTATTCCATCATAGAGCATCTGGGCCCCTGCAGGGTCAACCAGCCTGTCGTCTCCTCCCTGAAGGATCAATAGGGGTAAAGTGATTGTGGCTGCTTCAGCAGACAGCCGCTGCATGGCCTTGAAGAGTTCGGCCACCAACCGGGCCGTGGCCTTGCCGGTATAAACCAGAGGGTCGTCCACATAGGCTTTCACCACCGCTGGATCGCGACTCACCCCTTCCGGGTCTATATGAATGATGCCGAGTTTGGGTAACAAGGCGGAACATATCCTTCCCATGGTTAGCCTGGCCGAGGAGATGTTGTCAGGAACCTTGACACTGGGTGCGGACAGGATGGCGCCTGTCAGGTCTGCCTGATGATCCAGGAGATAGTATGCCGCGATCAAACCACCCATACTGTGTCCTATCAGGAATACGGATTTTCCAGGTTGCCGCTTTTGTATCATGTCAAAAAAAATCCTGAGGGTGTCTGTGAAGTCCTCAAACCGCTGAACGTGGACCCTGGGGCCTTTAGACTTGCCGTGCCCCATATAATCCACTCCGTACACAGCATACCCCAGCGGGACAAAATGGTTGACCAGGTTCATGTACCGCCCGCAGTGTTCAGCGAGCCCGTGCGCCACCAGGAGGATGGCCTTGGGAGGACTTTCAGGCAACCAGTTCTGGTAATACATGTGGATATCACGGACGCCTTGGAAGAAGCCCTCTTGGTGTTCCATAGTCTAATTCTCGCGCAGGTGTTTCTACAGGTTGGATAGGCCCGGGATAGCTGCCCGGAGCCGATAAGCCCATTTTCCTGGACGGTTTCCTCCGGAAAAAACACTCCGTTTCCTACAGCACTAAAAAGTGAAGGAATTTCATTAAGTTATTGACATCATTGATGCATATTGTGGATAATGTAAAAAGGACCGAGTTTCAGTGACAAGATATTCGTTATTGATATTAGCCAGTTAGCTACCGGGAAGGTATCTTCTCAATAATCAGGGAGAGTTTTTTCATAGCCCATTTCTGGATTCAGGACTTCGCCGGAATGGCGGGTACTTACCTTATTGTGTCATTCCGGCGAAGGCCGGAAACCAGGGCCTTTGGCCCCGCCTATTGAGATGTTACCCGTAAAACCCCTTCCCCT
>JAIPDZ010000026.1 GCA_021737425.1 Deltaproteobacteria bacterium | reverse complement strand
TACCTCCCCAATAAATGGGGGGGCCCGCTTTCTCCGGCACGATACTGGATCCCGGCCTTCGCCGGAATTACGAACAACCCAACCCCCCGTCATTCCGGCGAAGGCCGGAATCCAGTATCGTGCCGGAGAAAGCGGTCCCCCCGATTTATTGAGAAGATACAAAGGACCTTTATCTGTCATGTTTCGCATTAGTGATCTCATTCTTGTTGTTGTGGTCTTCTCCTCCATGGGTGCGGGCATTTTATTTCCTGAGCCCACCGCTATATTTCACCCCTATCCGGTCTATTTTATGATGTGTCTGCTCTTTTTGAGCTTTTTATCCATTGACCTGGGCTCGGTCTATGGGGTTATCGGAAAGCGCTGGCGGACCGTCCTATGGCTGAGCGTCCTAAAGATGTTGATACTGCCCGTTTTCGTGTATCTAATCTTTCGCATGGTGTATCCTTCCTATGCCCTGCCCGCCCTGCTGATTACCGGCATCTCCACCGGTGTGGTGGCCCCGTTCATTTCATCCCTGGTGGGCGCCAACGGGCCGCTGGTCTTAGTGCTGGTGGTGGTGTCCTCTCTTTTGGTCCCGTTTACCCTCCCCGCACTCATCAAACTCCTGATAGCGCGGGACATACAAATCTCCCTTACGGCCATGATCCGTGTACTTATTCTGGTGGTGTTCGTTCCCGCGGTTGCGGTGGAAATATCCCGGCGGGTCGTTCCCGGTCTCCTGGAGCGGCTTCACAGGGCCAGGTTCTATATTTCTCTCGTCCTTTTTGCGGTCATCAACCTGGGTGTTTTTTCCAAATACAGTCTCTTTTTTCGGCAGAATCCCGCAACCATCTTAGAGGCCTTGATGGTGGCCCTCGTCCTGGCCGGGTTGTATCTCATCTTGGGAATTTTGGCGGTATACAAGGCGCCGCCCCAAGATCAACTGGCCTCGGTCATCGGATTCGGCAACATGAATAACGTCCTGGTGATCGTCTTTGCCGCCCAGTTTTTCGGACCTTTAGCACCTACCTTAGCTTCCGTATACATGATACCGTTTTTCGGACTAATTTTTCCAATGAGGGCCT
The DNA here is from genome assembly GCA_021737425.1 of Deltaproteobacteria bacterium. Lineage (GTDB taxonomy): Bacteria > Desulfobacterota > DSM-4660 > Desulfatiglandales > Desulfatiglandaceae > JAIPDZ01. Next base: position 26,018 of record JAIPDZ010000026.1, on the reverse strand, counting down.
ACCGGGAACTTCTCAAAAAGAAATCATTAGATGAAAAAGGGGAATCCTGATACCCCCTATGCCGCTGATTGACGGGGCCTTCACCTCACCTGTTTCTCCTCTCCAAAAGGGTCCCGGTAAAGGCCATAGGCACCCGGATGTCTAAACCCCGCAGGAGGTTCTCCTTGACACCCCTGCACCCCCTTTCTATACTCACCTCGGACATGCAAAGACCGTATTTTAAAAGGGCATACAGGATCCTGAAGATGAAACATGCGCGTCTGATTTGCCGGTTTGTAATCGGTCTTACCCTGTGCCTTACCTGGATAGACATCCCGGAGGCACGACAGGACAATGCCATCCGGGTCCAGGACGCGGCCGTATGCCGAGACGTCTTTGATCACAGGTGTGTGGACCCGGGCACACAATTTTTACAGGATGTGGGGCGGGTGTATTGTTTTACCCCGATTATCGGGGCCTCCACCCCTGTAACCGTTACCCATGTATGGTATCATGGTGAGCAAGAGGTATTCCGGATATCACTCCCCGTCAAATCATCCCATTGGCGGACCTACAGCCAAAAGTCCATTCCCCCGCATCAAACCGGCCCATGGCGGGTGGAGGTCCTGGGGCCTCACCAGGCAGTTTTGTTCACGCTTTTTTTCAGGATAGTTCCCGACCAGGTTCAAACGGGACCTTCAAACAAGGTCCGGGCCCCTGCCACACCCGAGACCCAGCTTAGAGACGACGGTGCAACCCGCATTACAGGCCTCCAGGATGAGATCAATACCAGGACGGCGGCCAGAGCCCCATCAAGATCTCGGATTCAGGGGCTCGCCGGACCCATTCCCCCGCCCCCCGCTAAAACTCGGGTCGGCACCAAGATCCGGCTTGATTTGGGTGAAAATGGCACTGAGAAACTGTATGTGGACCTGAATCATTATCTCCGACCCAGGGTCGTTGTTTTGGGCGGCGCCGTGCCTGCTGTGGCGGTTCACATCATGGAAGTGTCCGCCTGGGATGGCGCCCCTGAAATACAGGTGAATGGAAAGGCCATCCGGCGCGTCCGCTCCGGATTGCACCGGGCCTCCAAGACCCTCAGAATATTACTGGACCTTGACCCACGGATTCCATGTGAGGTCAAATCGTATTCCGAATCCGAGCAGGTCTATTGTGTGGAAGTGCAATACGATCCAACCCAAACGCCCTGAGGGGTCACATAATACCCCAGAAAGGAGACGCCCCTATGGCCAATGAGCCGGTGCATTACGGAAAAAAGCATCCCAGGGACAGCAAAGGGGATCCTGAGATCCAAAAGGTCTTACGGGAACGGCTGAACAAAGGAGAACTGCCCTGTGCCGTGGCCTTTCAGATAGCCTCGGATTTGAAGGTCTCCCCCCGGGAGGTGGGCAGGAACGCCGATCTCATGGAAATGCCTTTGGCGAAATGTCAGATGGGGTTGTTCGGATACAGCCCCGAGAAGAAGATTGTCAAGGCTGCGGACACGGTGTCGGACGCCCTGAGGACGGCACTTGAACAGCGCCTGGAAAACGGTCGCCTCCCCTGTACCCAGGCCTGGCAGGTGGCTAAGGATCTGGGATTACGAAAGATGGCGGTGGCATCCGCCTGCGAGGCCTTGGATATCAAGATCGCATCGTGTCAACTGGGGGCCTTTTGATGAAGGGAGCGTTGGATAATGGAAGTTGATAAAAAAACAGCCGTCCTCTTTCAAATATCAGAAGACGGCTGTTGAGTCGCTCCGGTCTAACAGCTGCAGGAACTGCCGCAGGCGGCACCCGCGGGGAGACTTGAGCCGATACTGAATCCGGCGCCCATGGGAGAGTTCACATAGTCCACCTTTACCGGTTTGATCCGTTCATAGAGGTCCTTTTCAATAACATAGGTCAGACCCTGCTCATTGAATACCTCATCATTTTCCCTTGACTCATCCAGAGCCATGCCCAGGCTGGGCCCGGATCACCCGCCCTGGGAGAGCATAATCCTGATGGATGGCAGCTCCTCCTTATCCTTCAGAAAATCTTTAATCATTTCAGTTGCTTTTTCAGTTACCTCCAACATATCTTCCTCCTTACGGTACTATTTTTCAGTATTGGGGTTCGTCTTAACCTATATATGAAAATCCATTTGTCAACTATAGAGACAAAACAAAAGAAAAGGTGACGATTTTTTTCAGGCCAGGGTTGGCTCCTCTTCCAGTCGCTGTCTCAACCAGATCATCACCTTGTCCAGTTCACCCTTCATCTCCGCCATGGCCTTTCCCCGGTGACTTACCCGGTTTTTCTCCTCCCTGGACATCTCGGCGAACGTTTTTCCTGCAGGGGGATAATAAAAGACCGGATCATACCCAAATCCATCCGTTCCGGACATCTCGGGGGCAATCACCCCCTCGCACCGCCCCTCATACACCAGTGCCGGTCCACGGGGGACCGCGATCACAATGACACACACAAAGGCGGCCGCTCTTTCCCGGACCCCGTTCATCTCCTGAAGGAGTTTCCGATTATTCGCCGCATCCGTGGCCCCCTCCCCCGCATACCGGGCTGAATGCACGCCCGGCCTTCCATTCAGGGCCTTCACCATCAGGCCCGAATCATCGGCCACTGCGGGCAACCCCAGGACCCTTGCCGTAAACCTTGCTTTTTTTACGGCATTATCTTCAAAGGTATCCCCATCCTCTTTCACCTCAGGAATGGGACCAAAAAAGCTCAAGTCCCGTATTTCCACATCCATACCGCTGAACAGGGCCCTATACTCGGCCGCTTTTCCCCTGTTCCGGGTGGCCAGCACCAAGGGCCGGTCGATCTGGTCCGGGGTCGGCAAATGAGACATGATGATGGCTCCTTATACCCGGATTGGGTCGATTCGGGCCCAATCCGCTTCCATATCCCGGCGTTTCTGGTCAAATCCCGGTTTCCCGATCAGGGCGAACATGGCGTGCTTGTAGGCCTCCACCCCGGGCTGGACAAATGGATTATGGCCCAGTAGAAAGCCGCTGACGGCCACTGATTTTTCCAGCATATAATAGAGCTGGCCCAGGTTGAAGGCGTTTCTCCTCTGGATCTCGATGGTCATATTGGGAACGCCCCCTCTATAGTGGGCATATGCAGGACCATGGATGACCTTCTGGTTCACGAAGTTCATATCCAGATCTCTTTTTACCAAAAAATCGAGTCCGTCCTGGTTGGTGTCCACCGGCGGGATCTTTATTTGGTTGTCGTGGTTTTGTAAAAGGAGAAAGGTTTCCATGATATTCCTGGGACCTTCCTGGACCATCTGGCCGTTGGCATGCAGCTTCTCCGAATACATGGCCGGGGACACCCACATGCCGTGGCCCTGATGGCCTTCGCTTTCCGGAAAAAGCTGCTCCATCCACCGGCACACCCCGTACAGGGACGCTGAATTGGTGGCCACCACTTCCACCCGCTTTCCAGCCTCCCAGGCCGCGTGCCGGAGGGCGGCATGGACCAGGGACGGATTCTCCCAGAAGTCATCGTGCCGGGTAACGGCATGCATGTGTCTGAATCCGGCCACAAATTCCTCAATGTCTATCCGGGCCATGGCCAGACCCACCAGGCCCACATCGGTCAGTACGGAGAATCTTCCGCCGATATTGTCGGGAATTACAAAGGCCTGGTATCCCCGTTCATCGGCCAGGCCCCTCAGGGCTCCCCGTTCCTGATCCGTGGTCACCAGGATCAATGAATCCGCTTTCCGGCCCCAGGTTTTTTCCATCAGGCTTCGAATAATCCGGAAGGCAATGGCGGTCTCGGTGGTGGTGCCCGATTTGGAGATCACGTTTATCCCGATCCGCTTTCCCGCCAGCATATCCAGGGTATCCCTGAAAAAATCAGGATCCATGTTCTGGCCCAAAAAATAGATCTCGGGCGCACCCCCTCGGTCCTCCCTCGGCAACCGGTTGAACCAGCCGTGGGTCAGGGCCCCCAAGGTGGCCTCTATGCCCAGATAGGACCCGCCGATGCCGATGGAGACAAAGGCATCGATCTGCTCCGACAATTCCCCGGTCCTGGACCGGATATCCTGAAGATAGGCCTTGCGGATCCTGCCGGGGAGATCCAGCCATCCGGTCATAGCCACCTCCCCGTCATAGATGTCCCCCTGCCCTTTCGTAAGCATTTGATGGGCCTTGATCACCTGGGGGATGAGCGCATCCACGTCCTCTCTTCGGATGATCCCCGGACCCGGGGCCTCCAGCATGTAGGTCAAATCCAGGACAAGCCGATTGTCGGAAACAAATTCCGGAGTCTCAAAGGGATGTTGTCCCCCCTTTTCTCTTTTTCGCTGTTCGGCCACCGTTTGGTTGGGGGGCAACCCTTCGAGGTTCAATCCGTCCATACCTACTCCCTTACCGTCTGTTCTCCGGATGCCTTGTCAATATCAATGATCTTGGTACCTTTGATATAGTCCCGGGTCTGGTAAACGGTCACTTTTTCCAACTTAGCTGTGATGGATTTGATTCTGTTACATTGGTCTTTAATCTGTTCCAGGACCTTGCTGTTGGGATTTTCCTCTTGGGCCTCGCTCAGCAGAAGATAGATGTACTGCAGGGGCTGGTTCAGTTCATGACATGCAGCCCCGGCCGTCTCGAGGACACCCTGGAGCTTTTCCCTGGCAAGAGATTCCTGTTCAGCCCGTTTTCTGTCCGTAATGTCTCGGGTGACGGCGATAAGACACTTCTCTTCCCCATAATCGATGACCTCTGCAGACCACAGTACGTGGCGAATTTCCCCGCTCTTGGTGCGAAACCGGGCTTCTAAATTCCGGACCGCGCCCTGTTCCTTTAACACTCTGGTCATTTCAATACGGTCCTCAGGTTGGGCCCAGATCCCCAGTTCCGTAGAAGTGTGTCCGATCACTTCCTCCCTGCTGTAGCCCGTGGTATGCAGAAAGGCCTCATTCACGTCAATATAAAAGCCGTCTTCCAGGGTGCTGATCACAAACCAGTCCGGGCTGGATCGAAAAGCCTTTCGGAATTTATCCTCGGACAGGCTCATCGCCTCCTTGGCCCGCTCGTGCTCCGTATGGTCCATGAAGTACCCCAACACGGCACGCCGGTTTTTGTAGTTGATCGAAGTAACCGTTTCAATAATCCATCGAATTTCCCCGTTCTTGGTAACCACTCGATGCTCATAGGGCACATGCCGCTCCCCTTTCAACATCCGGGTCGCGTTGTTTCTCACGCGCTCCCTGTCTTCCGGCAGCACAATTCTGAGAGATTCCGTGCCTATGAGTTCTTTTTCATCAAACCCTGAAATCTTCTGAAATTCCGGATTAACGAATATGAACTTTCCGTTCTGCACCATATAAATCCCTATGGGGGAATCAAAAAATATGTTGGCAAAAAACGTGGTATCCTGATCCAGCGTACCATTGGAATTTACCAGCCCGTTGATCAGGTCATGCGAATTGTTTGTAGGCGTTTTTTTCATCTTGGTCGTCCTTAAAAAAACATCGTATCGTTACGTGTTCTGATGTAACATTTTAAAACCATTAGACTTTCTTTAAGGTGCTCCGCTTCCTTTGTCACCAGGCAGCACTGACCCGAAGGTCCAATTTTTCAAATGGTGTCCCAGGCCGAACACTACTCCCCACCCATGGCACCCAAAAACGGTTGGGACCAAAAACACTTCTTTTGTCACAGGTGACTCAACTTATAGAAATACTGCGTCATGTGGCAAAGAGTAATCGTATGTGATTAAGAATACAGGAAAGCGCTCAAGGGGCCGTCTGCAGTATTCGTCGTCTATACACCCGGAAATCATAGCTGTCAAGCGCATTTCAGGAAATTTTCTCTTTACAATACACAAGACACCTGGTATTTTATACTGTAAAATTTAAGCACAACTCTTTTTCCCATTGTATCCGACATGGTGGAGGAAACCCAAATTCGGAGGGAAGATGCATGTATTCTTGTCCCAAATGCATTTGATCGGACCATTAGGGTCAGCCCTGCGCACGCAGTCATTTTGAGGAATGGCGATTTCTGATGCATCCTCCTCTTCTGAGAATATACCGCTCTCGCGCGCCTTCTCTACAGCCTTTCTTCACTCGTTCTGATCTCACTGACCAGCCCTAACAAGGAATCTGCTCGGCCAAGAAACCGTTATTCGCACCACAGGGTCATTTTTTTGACTGACGGGGAATAGAAACCTGCCCCTCTAATCAGGGACGACCTCTCCTAAGCTCACGGCCCTTTGTGAAATTAAACAGCCCCGACGGCCCGACTCAACCTATACGTGGACCAGGCCATGGAAACAGTAGTGTCCATAAAGCCGGTGTTGGCCATTGCGGTCTCATTTTGTGGGGTATTTCTGATCATTGCCTTCCGCAAAAGCCCCAACCGCAGAGAATCGTGGACATTCATCGTTGCCTTAATAAAATTCAGTATTATCTGTTCCATCCTGCCTCCCCTATTGAACGGTCAACAACTCGCCTACAGCTTGATGGAGGTGCTCCCCGGTGTGCAGATTGCTTTTAAGGTGGATCCCTTAGGGATTCTTTTCGCCTTGGTTGCCTCCTCTTTATGGATCCTTACGTCCCTTTTTTCAATCGGATACATGCGATCTTTAAAAGAGCATTCTCAATCTCGCTATTACGCCTTCTTCGCACTCGCACTCTTTTCAGCAACGGGGGTCGCCTTTGCAGCAAACCTTTTCACCCTCTACCTTTTCTACGAAATGTTGTCCCTTTCCACCTATCCCCTGGTCACCCATCATCAGGATGCCGACGCCCGTTTCGGCGGTAGAAAATATCTGGTCTACCTCCTGGGCACTTCCATTGCGTTTTTCCTGCCGGCGATCATACTGACCTATACCTATTCAGAGACATTGACATTTTCCAGTCAGGGGATACTGGCGGGAAAGGCCTCCGATTTTGCTTTAACAGTGATATTCTTTCTTTTTCTTTTGGGCATCGGAAAGGCTGCAATCATACCCATTCATTCCTGGCTCCCCTCGGCCATGGTGGCCCCCACCCCTGTAAGTGCTCTGTTACATGCGGTGGCGGTGGTGAAAGCAGGGGTCTTTTCTGTACTTCGAATTATATTCGATGTCTACGGCATACCCCTGATGAGCACACTCAGATTGGGACTCATTACCCTTTACGTTGTTTCTTTTACCATCCTGGTGGCCTCCATATTCGCACTCTCTCAGGACAACCTCAAGGCCAGGCTTGCCTACTCCACCATCGCCCAGCTCTCCTATATCATTCTGGGGGCGGCCCTACTCTCTCCGGATGGGATGATTGGGGGGGTGATTCATATTGTGATGCATGGGTTCGGAAAAATCACCCTTTTTTTCTGCGCCGGTGCCATCCTTGTGGCAACAGGGAAAAAGAATATCAGTGAAATGCAAGGGCTGGGGAGACAGATGCCCGTGACCATGTTTGCTTTCTTCGTCGGCACATTGAGCATTATCGGCCTTCCCCCATTGGGCGGGTTTATCAGCAAGTGGAATCTCTTATTGGGAACGCTGGAAGCAAGACAAGTGCCTATCCTTATTGTACTGTTAACAAGCTCCCTGCTGAACGCGGCCTATTTCTTGCCGGTGTCATATCAGGCCTTCTTTGCCCGGAGAACACCTGACGAGGCGGCTATTGAAAATCGAAAGACGGCTGAGGCCCCGCTTTTGACCGTGCTCCCGCCGGTACTCACGGCAGCGGTTTCCGTGGGCCTATTCTTCTATCCAGACCTCTTCATATTACTGGCAGCCATGGCAATCGGAAAATAGAATCGGAGGTGATGAATATGCATTCAAAGCAGTCCGTCGGCTATTTTGACAAGCCAAAAAACATCAAACGACTCTGGATTATCCTTTATGTGATCTGCGGATTGACGCTAATCCCTGATTTCTTCACTACACGGCATACCTACTTCGGAATAGACGGCCTCATTGGATTCTATGCATTGCTAGGCTTTGTTTCATGTGCAGTGCTCATCCTGTTTTCAAAACTTGTGGGGCTTATATTGAAGGTAAAAGAGAATTACTATGAGCGCTAATGTCCCGCCATCTCTTTTTTTACTGTCGGGTGCCCTCCTGATCCCCTATCTAAAGGGTCATATCCGGAACTGGTACACAATTATCCTTCCGGCAGTAACCTTCTATATCATATGGCAGCTCGATATCGGCACCGCCTGGCACCTGAGTTTCTTTGACCGTGAAATTATCCTTCTTCGGGTCGACAAACTGAGCAAGGTATTCGGTTATATATTCACCCTGAATGCATTTGCGGCCTTTGTATACGCCTATTATCTCAAGGATCCATCCCAGCACATTGCCGCCGTCACCTATATGGGAAGCGCCCTCGGGGTCGTTTTTGCCGGTGATCTCATCTCTCTATACTTTTTTTGGGAAATGATGGCCATTGCCTCCACCTTCCTCATATTGGCTCGACAAACCCAAAAGTCCCTGAATGCCGGCATGCGATATATCCTGGTGCATATCTCAGGGGGACTCTGTCTGCTGGCAGGGATCATGCTCCATATATCGCAGACCGGCTCCATTGAATTTTACGCCATGAATGATCGAAACTGGGGCACCTATCTGATTCTAATCGGTTTTCTGGTTAATGCGGCCGCCCCGCCGTTTTCAGCGTGGCTTCCGGATGCCTATCCCGAGGCGACGGTCACCGGTGGCGTGATCCTGAGTGCCTATACTACAAAGACGGCGGTTTATACACTGATACGCGGATTTCCGGCATGGGAGATCCTCATATGGATCGGCTGCATAATGACCATATACGGCATCATTTACGCCCTGCTGGAAAACGATATGCGTCGAATCCTGGCCTACAGTATCATCAATCAGGTGGGCTTTATGATTACCGGTATCGGTATCGGCACCATGATGTCACTAAACGGGTGCGTGGCCCATGCATTTTGCCATATTATCTATAAAGCCCTTCTCTGGATGTCAGCCGGTTCCGTCCTCTATATGACCGGTAAAAGCCGATGCACCGATCTTGGCGGACTCTACAAAACCATGCCTCGGACCCTGCTCTTCGGCATCATCGGCGCTATGTCCATATCTGCTTTTCCCGGTACCAGTGGGTTTACCAGCAAATCCCTCATCGTGGAGGGGGCCCTTCATGAACACCTGGTGTGGGTGTGGTTAGTCCTGGAAATCGCCTCGGCAGGTGTATTCCTGCACGCAGGGATAAAGTTCCCCTATTTTGTCTTTTTTGCAGAGGATAAAGGCCTGAGGCCCGGAGAAACCAACAGGACTATGCGCTGTGCCATGGGATTCATGTCATTTCTCTGCATTTTTTTGGGATTTTATCCACAGCCACTTTACGCCCTTCTTCCTTACCCGGTTCACTACCAGGCCTACACGCTCAATCATGTGGTGGCCCAATTTCAGCTCCTTATGTTTTCAGCCCTCGTCTTTTTTCTGTTTCTCCCGCTTCTCAAACGGACGGAAACCATTTCAATTGATACAGACTGGCTCTATAGAAAGGGCTTAAGTGGTTTCATGGGAATCCTCGGCAGCCTCTGCACCCGGATCGCTCATGCATGTGATCTCATATTTATCCGTACCCTCCCTCAATCACTGAACCGGGTTGTCAAAAACCCACTGACGTCACTTGTGACCTCTTATCTAAAAGCTGTCTGCAAAGACCGAGCGGTTCTTGATAGATTCCAGTTCCACCAGAGGCTGGAAGCGGCAACGTTCGGCCCCATGGGATTTCCCATACTCTTGAGCCTTATGTTGTGGCTTTGTCTTTTCTGCATTCTTATGATTTGGGGCTGAATAAAGAACAAATTGTACCTCACAGGAGCGGTTATCATTGAAAAAGCACATCATGGTTGTAGATGATGAAAGAGAGGCAAGGGAGTTTGTCGCCACCTTGCTCGAAGATAACGGGTATGTTCCGATACAGGCCAGTAACGGTATAGAGGCAATGGACACACTCAAGGAGAATAGACCTGACCTGATTGTATTGGACATCCTGATGCCGAAACAAAGCGGGATCAAGATGTATCGCCAACTTAAGATGAATCCTTCATATAGAAGCATCCCTGTGGTTATCTGTTCAGGAATCGCCAAAAGAACATTCCTCAGGAACCAGGCTGCCAGAATGGACTTCAATGGGCAGACTCTACCTGAGCCGGAAGCATATGTGGAAAAACCGGTCACACCTCAATATCTGGCAAAGGTGCTAAAAAGAATTCTGGATAAATCAGCGTAATATTTCACAGCCGTGAGTAAATGAAAAAGATACTCTATATAAACGAACTTGACGACATCGATTCAACTCACCTTAACCATCTATTGCGACTTTGCGAAATGGGGATTGAAGGAATCGTTCACCTCTCTCCGCGCAAAATCGAGGGATTGACAACGGCATTTTCCGATGATGGAAGAATCACGAAAGAGATCATGTGCAAAGGACCGTATCTACATGAGATATTGGACGCAGCAGACCGGGAAGGGGCGTCCGTTGCGGTGGTGAGTCGGGATAGAGGAACGAAAGGTCCTTTGAATGACCGTCTTATGAAGCATCTTCTTAATAAATTGCACCTGCCTGTCATTGTTTTCAATAGGATTGAAGGCGATTCAGGCGCTGTTCCTGAGGGTTTGTTTCACCATATCGTTTTTGCCGCCGATTGGACACGGGAATCAAAAGCGGCGTTGGAGTATCTCCTTTTTAATTTCAAAGAGAGGATAGGACTTTTGGAGATCGTCAATGTCATAGACGCCAGGCTCTCTGTCAGAGATATACGACATCTCAAGAAGAAACTGGAAGAAACGAGACATCTATTTCTTCAGATCGGGATAGATGCAGAGGCCCACATCTATGCTGGAAACCCCTCCGAAGAAATCATCCTGGCGGCCAAGGATTACGGCGCAACTTGTATAGTCATGGGGAACGCATACAAGTCCTTTATAAGATCGATCTTCACAAAAAACGCCCCATTCAAGGTGGCGAGATGGGCGGAAGTGCCTTCATTATTTGTCCCGTTTTTGCCATATCCTGACAAACCCGATGGGCAAGCGGAGAAAGAGGATCATACAAAACAGAGGTTTTAGATGGAAGTCACCCTGCTGATAGAGGCCACTGAGAACGCATTTCGGATTCTGGAAGAAGCCAGGTCCCATGCGGCAGGTATCATGGATACCACCATAGAGTTGATGGCGGAGGAGCACCGCATCATCGAGGAGAAGAAAGTCAGAGCCATTTTCACCGGTGCCCGGCGGAGACGAGCGCGATTTCAGAATTTCGCGGGGACGGCCTGCATTCTATTTGTCTTCTGGGTCTTGCTTTCGGGCCATTTTGACCTCTTTCACCTGACGCTCGGGGGATTATGCGCCGCGTTTGTCGCCTATTTTTTTCATGATCTTCTTTTCGTGAACGTCCGGGTAGGAGACATACGGACGGTGGTATGGCGCTTTATCCGCTACATTCCCTGGCTCTTGGGGCAGATTCTTATCGCCAATATGCATGTGGCAGCCCTTGTTCTCAGACCCAAAATGCCGATTCGCCCGCGGATCATAACATTCAAGACAAAACTGGAGACCGATATCTCACGGGTTACCCTGGCAAATTCCATCACCCTGACCCCGGGAACGGTTACCATCGATATCAGAGAAGGGGAATTTTATGTACATGCCCTGAGTCACCTGGTTGCAGAGGAACTCTACGGAGGAGAAATGGAAGACCGGGTGGCCCACATATTCATGGAGGGGGATCATCTATATGTCCAGGATGTCCTTGATGCGTCAAGAATATATGAAACCCTCGGCGTATAACACAGCCTACCTGGTGAGACTGCCCAGCGTTCAGGAGGTAGAAAATGATTCAGAAGAGCGACGACGTCATTGTGAGAACCGTGGCCAGGTCTCTTATGCCCTTCATCTTGATCTACGGGCTTTATGTGGTCATGCATGGCCATTACAGCCCTGGCGGGGGGTTTCAAGGGGGCGTCATCCTGGCAGCAGGTTTTGTGCTGCTTACCGTCACCCAGGGGATTGAGCGCACCAGACAACACATGTCCCAAAAGACAGCATGTGTTATCAGCAGTGTCGGACTTCTGATCTATGCGGGGATTGGCGCACTTTGTCTGATACTGGGAGGGCGCTATCTTGACTACGGCCGTCTCAGCCAGCTGCTTCAAGTGGATCAACCAACCGCCAGATCCCTCGGAATCCTGGGCGTGGAAATCGGTGTGGCATTGGGGGTAATGGCGGTCATGTGTATTATCTTTTTTTCCATATTTGCTGCAGATGAAACAGAATGAGGAGATAAGAAATGAATACATTTTTTCTGCTCATCGGTATTGGGATGTGTGTCCTGGTCTTGGGCTGCCTATTCAGGGTAACATACGGTCCCACCATTCTTAACCGGGCGGCTGGCATCTCTGCTGTAGGGACCAAAACCCTTGTGATTCTCATGATCATCGGGGTCCTTCACGGCAGGATAGAGATGTTCGTGGATATCAGCATGGTGTATGCGCTTTTGAATTTTGTGGGATGCATTGTATTGGCAAAATATCTCGAGAGGGCAGGTGATATATAATGATTGTAAAAGAACTCATTTCAGCGGTTTTTCTGTCAGCCGGTTTCTTTTTCTTCTTTACGGCCACCCTGGGTCTGCTGCGCCTGCCCGACTTTTATTCGAGGCTGCATGCCACCGGAAAAGGGGATACATTGGCCGTCCTTTTCTCAATGGTTGGTCTTGCCGTGTACGAAGGCCTGTCCATCACGAGTATTAAGATACTCCTTATCGCCGTTTTCATGTTTCTCGCCCAACCCACGGCCACCCATGCCATTTCAAGGGCGGCATTCCGGTGTCATATTCAGCCGTTTACCCGATAGGAGGCACGTCGAGATGATTCTCACATTCGATTTCATACTGATCCTCTTTCTTTTCATTTCTGCGATTGCTTCAATCACCATAAAAGATCTGCTGAGTGCAGTCATTATCCTCGGTGCGTACAGCTTTTTCATGTGCCTTCTCTGGGCCCAGATGGCTGCAGTGGACGTTGCATTCACCGAGGCCTCTGTAAGCGCGGGCATCGGTACGGTTTTGTTTATCGGCGCAGTGAGCAAAACAGAAAGGAGGTCAAAGGATTGAAGCCATTATACCTCATTACCACGGTTATTGTCGGAGCGCTTCTCATCTACGGGACATTGGACATGCCCCGATGGGGAGACCCCCATTCCCCTGCAAGCACACATGTGTCCCCGTACTATCTTCAGCATAGCCTGGTGCATACAGCCACTCCCAATGTGGTAACCGCCGTGCTGGCCGACTACAGGGGGTTTGACACCTTAGGGGAAACCACGGTCATATTTACTGCCGGAATGGCGTGCATACTGTTGTTGAGAAGGCGCAGGAAAGGATAGAATTCCATGATTGCATCCCTGTTTCACTACTATAATTACTGGATGTTTATCGGTCTCATGATGATCGGGTTTTATGCCATGATGGCAAAACGAAACCTAATTAAGAAAATCATTGGCATGAATATCTTCCAGTCGGCCATCATACTTTTCTTCATCTCCACTTCGGTAAAGGGCAAAGGGGCATCGGTGCCCATACTGCGGGACGCCCATGAGACACACGAAGCGGCCACGCTAAACATAATGCAATACACGAACCCACTCCCGCATGTTTTGATGCTTACAGCCATTGTGGTCATGGTCGCCACCCTGGGGGTCGCCCTGGCCGTGGCCATATTGATTCACAGACGGTACGGCACGTTGGACGAAAACGAGATCTCCCTGAGGAGATGAAGGCGCTGAAATGCCGGCAGAAAACGCAGTGCTCATCATTGTTATTCCTCTGATATCGGCATTCCTGGTTCCGCTCATCGGACGATGGAAAAGGCATTTTTCATACTTCTGTACCATCGGCGCTCTGGCAACAGTTTCCCTTATATCCACTTCAACCCTTCTCAAGACAATTAAGGAGGGGAATATCGGGTATCACATGGGCGGGTGGGCGCCCCCCTTTGGAATCGAGTTAGCCATTGATCCTCTGAATGCCATGATGCTGGTTCTGGTATCCGTAATAAGCCTGTTGGTCGCCGTCTATTCATACAGGAGCGTCGACCAGGAACTATCCGACAGGATGGTCTACTTTTACACCCTATATCTGCTACAAGTAACCGGTTTCGCAGGAATCCTGATTACCGGGGATCTATTCAACCTCTATGTCTTTTTGGAGATCGCATCCTTAAGCGGCTACGCGCTGATTGCAGTGGGAGAAAATGGGGCACCGCTGGCCTGCTTCAGGTACATCATCATGGGGACCATCGGGGCCAGTTTCTATCTATTGGGCGTGGGATACATCTATATGGTGACCGGCTCCCTGAATATGGCCGATGTTCATCAACTGCTTCCGGCGCTTTATGACTCCAAGGTGATCGCTGCGGCACTTGCATTCATCCTGACCGGACTGGGCATCAAAATGGCTCTTTTCCCTTTGCATATCTGGTTGCCGGATGCCTACACCAAGGCACCGTCGGCCTCCAGCGCCCTCATCGCCCCTTTGATGACAAAGATATCACTCTATGTAATGATCCGGGTCCTTTTTTATGTATTTGATATATCCATTTTGGAGAACCTATTTCCGATATCCAGAATGATGGTCTGGGCAGGATTTGCAGCCATATGTGGCGGGGCCATTATGGCCATGGCCCAGACTGATTTCAAAAGGATGCTTTGCTACATACTGGTTGCAGAAGTAGGCTATATTGTAGGGGGATTGGGACTTGCGAACGCAGTTGCATTCAAAGGGGCCATCCTCCATATGGTCAATGACGCCATGATGACGGCCGGGCTCTTTACTGTGGCCGGCATTATCATGTACAAAATCAGGCACCGAGATCTATCAGACTTTAAGGGACTCTTTCAGACCATGCCGCTCACCATGTGTGCGTTTGTTGCCTGCGCGCTTTCCATCATCGGAATCCCACCCACATGCGGATTTTTCAGCAAGTGGTATCTAATCCAGGGGGGCATATTGGCGATGCAGTGGCCTTTTGTTGGGGCCCTTATCGCGTCAAGTCTAATCAATGTCTTCCTCTTCTTTCGAATTATGGAGATGGGATACAGTTTCCGTCCATCCCATAAGAGACCTATGGCCATAAACACAACAGAAACCGGAATAAACGAGGCCCCTATGAGCATGGTAATCCCAACTCTGGGAATAGCCGCCTCAGTTATTTTAATGGGACTTTACAATCAAGTAATTGTCAACCGCATCATTGCATTTGCCGTGCCCATGGGATAGCACAGGTCTCCCCTTGTTTGTTCTAGCTCAAGATAAATTCCCCGGCCTGGCGTGAGTATCAAAATGACCGCTGAAATGCATACAAAGGTATTGGTTGTTGATGATGAGGAGGGCATCCGGACCCTTCTGCGCATCTTTCTGTCAAGGAAGGGGTTTGAGGTTCTTACTGCTGAAAATGGGAATGAAGGGATAGAGGTTTTCAAACGGGAAAGGCCTCCGATTGTGATAACGGACATAAAGATGCCGGGCATGGATGGTTTGGAGCTCTTGAGGCAAATCAGGGACCTCGATCCCGATACTCGGGTCATTGTCATTACCGGACACGGAGATATGACATCCGTCATTGAATCTCTTAGATTGGAGGTCTCTGACTTCATATGCAAACCCGTTAAAGAGGAAGCGCTCCTGACGGCGATACGGCGTGCTCAAGAAATATTGTGGATGAAGGACAGGCGCAGGAAATACACCCATAACCTGGAGAAGATGATTGAAGAAACCATGGGAGAACTGAAAAAAACCAACGACTTTCAAGAAAACCTTATCGAAAGCTCCATTGATGGAATCATCGGCATAGACAAAGATGGTACGGTACGTATCTTTTACCGGGCGGCAGAGGAACTCACCGGCCATAAAAGTCAAGCGGTGGTCGGCCGCTTAAATATCACGCAAATTTATTCCTCCCCGGGATTGGCCCGGGAGATCAAAAAGAAAATATACAGTGCCGACTACGGCGGCGCCGGACGGCTGAGGGACCTGAAAGTCAATGTACTGAACAAGGTCGGAGAGGAAATTCCCATCCGTTTATCGGCCACCCTTCTCTTTAGGGATAACAAAGAGATAGGGAGTGTGGGGTTTTTCCAGGATTTGCGGGAGATAAAACAGCTTCAGGCGGAGCTGCTGGAAAAGGAACGACTTTCAGCCGTTGGTGAAACCATTACCGGGATGGGTCATTACATAAAGAATATACTGAACGGCCTTGAGGGCGGAGCCTACATGGTTAACACAGGACTGAAAAAAAATAAGGAGCACCTTTTGACCAAGGGCTGGGAAATTGTTCAAAAGAATGTTTCAAAAATCTCCGATTTGGTGTTGAACATGCTTACGTATTCACGAGAACATAAGCCTGAACATGAACAATGCGTATGTTCTCCCAACGATATCGCAAAAGATGTCTGTGATCTTATGAAAGAAAGGGCCAAAAAAAACGATATAGAGCTGTTTCAAGATTTTGACCCCATGTTACCCCAATGCTATCTCTTCCCTGAGGGAATCCACCGCTCACTTCTCAACCTGGTAACAAACGCTATTGACGCATGTATGGATCAGGAGGGTGAGGGAAAAAATCTATCCGTTGTGGTAAGAACCCGGAAAGTAGAGGATGGCATCAGATTCGATATCATTGATAACGGCGCAGGCATGAAAAAGGAGGTTCAGGCGGAGCTTTTTTCAAGGTTTTTCAGTACCAAGGGTTCCAAAGGGAGCGGCTTCGGCCTCCTGGTCACCCGAAAGATCATTGAAGAACATGGCGGCGCAATCACCTTTGTATCGGAGCCCGGGGAAGGAAGCACCTTTACTGTCCACCTTCCCCTGAAGCAGGCGTGATGAGATGCCGTTTCGTGTATATGCCCGATAGAAAGAACAAAAAGTGACAGTTGGGCTTCGGTATTATGTGAATTGAAATAGCTACGCTTTCAGGACTTTCTTGATCTCCTCAATCAACTCATCAGGTTTAATCGGCTTCTCCACAAACGCATCTGGTCCCGTAAACATGGTCTCACCGGTCGTTCCGACATGCCTTGTATCCTCTTTATTATTCTCCCTTATGACAAAATCCTTAAAATCAACACCGGTAACCGAAGACACTCCGGATACCACAATGACCGGTATCTTTCCCAGTCCGGAGTCTTTTTTCAACTCCTGAAACATCCAGATGCCGCTCTTCTCAGGCATAATAAGATCCAGGAGAATTAATATCGGTTTCTCCTGACGTGCCAGTTGGAGACCCTTAACGCCATCCGAAGCACTCACATAATCATAACCCATCTCTTCAAGAACCGATTCCAAAAAACTGACGCTGTCGGGCTCATCATCAACGATCAAAATTTTATCCGGCATCTCTCTACCTCCTTTCCCAATTGTGAAAACGGTTCATTGCTGTTACCGCGTAAGAAACCTTCCCTCAGACACGTAGACTCAGTCAAAGGTTTTGTCGTGCCTTGTTAGACACCCATAAGTTTCTGTAAGTCCGGGTGCTTTGAGATAACCTGTATAAACTGCCCCGTACGCCGTTCCAGCCGTCGTTTAAGGATTCTGGCCACACTGTTCATGAACTTGTAACCGATGCTATGGTTCCTTTCAAGGAGCTCCAGGAACTTATCGCCGGGGATGGCCATCATTTCACACGGCTCAACGCATATGGCATAGGTGCTGTATTCAGATCCCGACAAAAGGGAGGACCATCCAAAGGAATAGCCCGGCTTCACCGCCCCAAGAGAAATCATGAGCCCTTCCGCTGCCTCCACTTCCAAGATGACCTTTCCCTTGATCAGCATATAAAAATATTTTGCCGGCTCTCCTTTTTTATATACCACATGGCGTTCCCCGAACAGGCTGAGCTCTGTCAAAGGCCGCATGTTTTCGAGCATGGGCTGTGTTAAGTTGTCCAGAACCCTGATCTTTCTCAGCTCTTCAATAGAAACCATAAACCCCTCCCCGGGCCACGTGAATTCATATCAACACATAAATCAATATAATAAACAAAGCGGCCACTCCCGCACTGATTCCCACTGGCAATGTTTCCCCAACAATATCATTATATACATTTCTCTTCTTGATGGCCAATCTTTCTCCCCTCACCCCGGTCAGGACCCAGGCACTCACCATAATCAGAAGAACAACCCTCGGAATCATATCCTTAAAAAGCGACGCCGTACAGCCGGCAATTTTTTTCACAAAAACATGCTCGCATATACTGTTTACCCGGTTGAGAGATCTGTCCATTACCCCATAAAACCTTCCGCCGCCCTTTCGATACAACCAGTCCGCATCGAGATTGATACACCGCATTTCAGCCGGATAAATACCGGAGAGCAACAGGAGGGTAAAGGCCAGGGCCGAAAAAAACAAAAGCTGGGTCTGGCCCACCACATGGGGAACGGTGTAGGGGACGTAGTCCACCGGGTAAGGGAGCAGGCTGTATAATGGGCCGGGGAAGGTTCCGATGAACACGCATAAAGCCGCGGTAATCCCCATGGCGAGAAGCATATGGACCGGGGCCTCTTTGGGCCGCATCCCTGAATCATGAGAGAAGAACGCAAAATAGGGGATTTTGATTCCAGCATGGTGGAACACGCCGGCGGAGGCAAACAGGAGGATAAACCATACCATCCGCATATGCCCGTGGGCCGCCGCATCCATGACCATGGATTTACTCACAAAACCGCTGAACAGTGGAAATGCGGATATGGAAGCGGCCCCCACCATGCAGAAGATGCAGGTCCACGGCATGGTCCGGTATAATCCGCCCAGGTCCGTGCCGTTAATCTTTCCTGTGCGATACATCACGGCCCCCATGGACATAAAGAGGAGGGCCTTAAACAAAATATCGTTAAAGGCATGACATACCGCACCGTTGATAGCCAGATTCGTACCGATTCCGATGCCGCATACCATGAACCCCACCTGGTTGACAAGGCTGTAGGCAAGCACCCGTCTCAAGTCGTTTTCAATGACCGCGTAAAAGATGGGAAACCCGGTCATCACGGCCCCGATCCAGATGAGGGCCTCCGTGCCCGGGAAAGCCCTGGCCAGGGCATACACGGCCACCTTGGTGGTAAATGCGCTTAAAAATATGGTACCGGTGATGGTGGCCTCCGGATAGGCATCCGTCAGCCACATATGAAGGAGAGGCCAGGCGCAGTTCAGGCCGAATCCGAAAAATATCAGATAGGAGCCCAGACCATTGAGCCCGAGAAAACCGAATTCAACAGAGCCGGTCTGATTCACGTGAATGACGATGCCTGCCAGCAGACAAAGCCCTCCGGCGCTGTGGACCAACAGGTATCTGAAACCGGAGCGGAGCGATCTTTCCGTCCGCCTGGCCCAGATGAGGAATATGGACGACACCGTCAGCATTTCCCAGAAGATAAAAAAAGTGAAAAGATCTCCCGCAAACACCGCCCCCAGGGCACTGCCCGCATACACCAGTCCTGCCACATGCTGCACATCATCCTTTACATGAAGGGCATACAAAATGGCGATAAAAGAGATGAGGTGAAAAATGTATCCAAAGAGGAGACTGAGCCGGTCTATCCTGCCCAAAACCAGGTCATATTCCAGAAACGCCACTACCCACTGATTCCCTTCGGGAATGTGGATGAGATTGATGAATCCGATCACCGGTAGACACAGCATATAGGCCTTTTTCCACGGTCCCTTGAACAAAGGAATCAGCAGGGCCCCGACGATGAATATGGCAAAAGGGGGGACGATGCTAATCATAATAATCCTCTCGCCGCTTGACCAGGGGTCTCAGGATATATTTGGCCGCCACAACCAGGACCACACACGCCACAAATCCGTACACAGCATAAAACTCCGGCCATGCTTCCCATTCAAAATAGGGATGTTTATGCACAAAAAACTCGATAAGGAGAAGGAGTACCAATGACACGTAAAACCCGCCCAGCAGCCTTTTCACATTCCGAGGCTTGTCAAAAAGATAAGACTTTTCTGAATCCGGTTGTGGTTTCATATCAGAGGCATGGTTTCCCATAATCCTGTCCCCCTTTTCTTTCAACACGGGCTATTTGCTTCCACGGTTTTGAACCGCGGGCGACATAAACCGGCCTACACCGTATTCCAGAGAATGAGGCCCAGATAGAGAACCCCGATAGTGATGGCGATGAAAAAAAGCATCCGGTACCCCGGAACCGGCTGGTGCGTCAGTTCCATCTTTTCTTCCTCTTGTTCACTCATCCCATGCTCCCTTCTCCTTTGGCTGCCCTGCCGCAGGCCTTCCATTGCAACCCGCCGAGGCCGGATCAGATTCCAGCCGGCATCGAATCCCTCATTTGGACCTTCGTCGGCGTACGGGGGGCATCGTTTCGTCCACCATCAGACCGCCTTTCCAGCGGCCAGAGCCTGAGCAGACACCTGCAGCGTTTCACTGATATCCAATCGAAATACACCATCAACTCATCCGCCGGTTACCCCCTGGGCCACCAGACGCGCCAGGCTGAAAAAGGGCTCCGGATAAAACAGGAGTATGATGGAGATCAGCGCGGTCAGCACCAACGGAACCACACAGAAAGCAGGCGCCTCCTGGACCCTGTTTTCGAACATGGCCATCTCAGCAGGACAAAAAAAGGCCCGGTATACGATGGGCATAAAGTAGGCTGCATTGAGCAGGGAACTGACCAGCAACACCACCAGCATAGTGATCTGATCTGCTTGAAGCGTGCCCAACCCCAGGTACCATTTACTCAAGAAACCGCCTGCGGGCGGAAGACCGGTAATGCTGAGCGCACCGATAAAAAACGCTGTCATGGTGACCGGCATGCGCCTTCCGATTCCCACCATCTCACTGATATTTCGCTTCCCCGTGGCCACGAATATGGCCCCTGCGCAGAAAAACAGGGTGATTTTTCCAAAGGCGTGCATGGCAATGTGCAAAACCCCCCCGGTTATCCCCTTGGGCGAGAGCAAGCCCACCCCTAATATAATATAGGATAACTGACCGATGGTGGAAAAGGCGAGGAGTCTTTTCAGGTTGTCCTGGGAAAGCGCGATAAGGGAGGCAATCAGGATGGTGCATGAGGCAATGACACAAACAATGGTCCCCAGATTCAGCCATGATAACAGTTCAATACCAAACACTCCGGTCAATACCCGGACAATGCTGAAGACCCCCACCTTGACCACCGCCACGGCGTGCAGCAATGCACTCACCGGGGTGGGGGCCACCATGGCCGCGGGAAGCCACCCGTGAAAAGGAAGTATGGCGGCCTTTGCAAACCCGAAAACAAACATGAAAAGGAGTATGGTCATGAGCTGCGGCGGCCCGGTCCCGGCCAGAAATCCCTGATCTGAAAACGCCAGGGTTCCGGATAGATGATAGCAAATAAGCATGGCCGGCAGGACCAGACCAATGGAGGTTCCCAGAATGTATACCAGGTATTTTCGGCCGGACACACGGGCTTCTGCATCCTGATGGTGCGTCACCAGCGGGTAAGTAGCCAGGGAAAGGATCTCATAGAACAGATAGAGCGTTAACAGGTTAGCGGAAAAGGCCACTCCGATGGTAGATGACAGGGCAATGGCAAAAAAGCAGAAATAGCGGGTCTGACCATGTTCCCCAAGCCCCCGCATATAACCGATGGAATAGGCAGTGGTCACAATCCACAGGGAGGATGCGACCAGTGCAAAGAGCATGCCCAAGGGGTCCACCCTGAATGCAATAGGGGCCCCGGGTATGACCTGGGCCACCGTATACACCAATTGTTCCCCTCTCAAAACCGCCGGTACCATGGATACCACGATCAAAAATTTTGCCGAGGCCGCCGCAAAAGTCCAGGCCTCCCGCACATTGGGCGTCCGACTTGAAACAAGAATCGGGACGACCAGAAGGGACACCAGGACCGCCAGCAGGGGCTTTATGGAAATCATAGGTTCCATTTAAACGCTTTGTTCGTCATTTCCATACAAAAATCGAAGATGTTTTGGAGTAAACACCTTTCCCGGAATTATACCATTGTCAACACCTAATCCATAATGGTTTGAGCAATAACGGGGTCAATGATTCGGGCGACAATATCACCGGTGTAAAGTCCCACCGCTATCAGGCCCCCGGCCACAATCAGCAGCGGTACCACCATGCTGACCGGGGCTTCGGCCATGGAAACGGGTGTTGTCCCATGGTGGTGATGGGCGTCCTCACTGCCATAGTAACCCACTTCGATCAGTTTGAAAAAAAGCACGGCATTGATCAGGCTGCTGAATACCAGTGCAGCCACAAACCCGTAGTGCCCGGCCTCAATCCCGCCTGAAATGAGGTACCACTTGCTGAAAAACCCGCATGTGGGCGGAACGCCGATAATGGAGAACGCACCGGCCACAAAACCGATCATGGTGAAGGGCATTTTTACGAATATCCCCCGCAAATCATCAAACCCATACCCCTTCACCCGGTACACCACATTACCCACCGCCAGAAACACACAGAGGGTCATGAGGGCATCGTTGGCAATATGGAGGATGCTGCCGGTCATACCGGCCCGGTTTCCAAGCCACGCACCGCCCACCATATACCCCACCTCTGCGACGATAATATAAGTGAGCATTTTTTTCACGTCAGGCGCCCCGAGGGCCAGGATTGAGCCCATGACGATGGCGATGACCGCCAGCCATACCACAGACGTTTGTAAGGCCAGAACGGAGAAGGTGAATTCAGGGGTAAATACCGTCAACATGAGGCGAATCATCACGTAGATCATCACCTTGGTCATCAACGGCGCAATCAGGCTGCTGACCGCGGAGGGAGCGTAGGTATAGGCATTGGGCAGCCAGGCATGCAGCGGGAAAAAACCCATCTTGAGCCAGACCCCCACCATACAGATAACGAATGCAGCCAGCACGACCTTGGAATCGTAAAGTCCGGGCAGAATGGATGCGATGTCCGCCATATTCAGTGAACCGGTAATCATATACAGATACCCGACCCCCAGAAGGTAGAAACAGGCCCCGATGGTCCCCATATACACGTAGTTGAGGCTTGCCAGGGGGGCCCTGTACTCCCCCCCCATGGCAATAAGGCCATAGCCGGTGAGTGCGGTAATTTCCAGTAACACGTAGAGGTTGAACGCGTCTCCGGTAACCGTGATACCCAAAAGGCCGGTAACCAGGAGAATGTAGAGGGTGTAAAAGGCGCCGATCTTGGTTGAAAATGATTCCCGGACGTCATTCTTGGTGGCGATTAGGTTCAAAAGTGCCGATACTGAAACCACCACCAAGACCAGGGCGTTCAAGCGGTCCACATAATAGGCGATTCCCCACGGCGGGTCCCATCCCCCGAGGCGGTACAGGACGACCCCCCCGTCTAAGGCCGGATCAGCAGCCAGCACCCTGAGGAGAAGGCCGATTGAAGCATATAGTGCCACACTGAGACCGACAACGGCTATGGGGAAACAGAGCCGTTTATTCACCCACCCGGCAACACTGATCAACAGGGCAGATAGGAGCGGAACAATGATCAGAAGACCGGGATACTGTGAGCTCATCGTACCCTTATCCGCGAAAGGATTTCATCTTCTTCAAGGGTCCCATACTGGTTGTAGACTTTAATGGCCAGGGCCAGGGCCACCCCCAGCGTGGCCACCGCCACCACAATGGCGGTCAGCATGAGTACATGGGGTAACGGATTCATATACTGCGAAGCCTCAATGACCGACGCTGTGGTCTCGTGATGCCCCCCACCCGGACCATGATGAATGATGGGAATGGTGGCCCCCTTCTTGGCGCCGATAGAAACATAAAAAAGGATGATGGCGGTTTGAAATATATTCACGCCGATAATTTTTTTGATCAAGTTCTTTTTGCCGATCACCGCATACAGACCGATCATCATCAGTGCAATGTAGATCCAGTAATTGTAATGAGCTACGACGGAGGAAATAATCTCAGACATATACGTCCCCTTATGAAACGGGTTCGGGTCATTGATTGGAAAACGCGGTATTCATTGTTCATCACATGGACCTCGATCCGCCTGCATTTCTCACAGCCCCTCATCATAGTTTCCCCTGGAAGACACATTGCTATATATCCATATGAGGGCTGCCATCACCGCAAGCCCCACACCGACTTCCACGACAAGGATCCCATGAGAGCGGGCCATAACCGGGTCCACATGGAGGATGCGGGCCAAGGCACCATAATCCAGGAAGTTGAATCCCAATACCATGCACACTGCCCCTGTGCCTGCGTATACCAGTACCCCCACCGAGCACAAAATGGCATGGGCCTTTTCACCCAAACGATCCAGAGCGGTTCTGAGGTCATGAGAAATGGCGAGCAGAATGATACTCGCCCCCAGAATTACACCCCCCTGGAACCCGCCGCCCGGGCTGTGATGGCCGTGAGCGATAACATAAAGGGCGAAAAGCTGGATAAAGGGAATCAGTATACGGCAGGCGGTTTGGATAATCAGATCGTGGGGAGTCCACAGGGTATCGATTCGCTCGAATTCACCGAAAGAGCCCGACATCTTCCGATCGTGTTTAACCCGAACGGTAATGCCTGTGGCTTTATGACGATACTGACATTCCGTAAAAGGGCTGCGTCCGGGAATTCTGAGTAGAAAAAAGCACACCACCCCGGCGCAAAAGACGACAGTGGTTTCAAACAGGGTATCAAACCCTCGATAATCCGCTAAAACCGCAGTGACAATATTGGGTGCGGCGGTTTCATGCATGCCCTTTTCGATATAATGCGGAGAAACATGAGTACTGGCAGGCGATGCGGGATCGGACCATGACGGGAAATCCCCCGTGGTATACACGAGGAGCGCCCCTGTAATGACCACCACAATAATACCCAGGAATTTCAATCTTTCGTCCTCCGTGTGGTTCGGAAAACAGCCGCCACAAAAAATACAGTGCTCACGCCGGCCCCCACTGAGGCCTCTGTGAACGCCACATCCACCGCTCCCATAATGGCCCAGAGGAGACACATCATAAAGCTGTAAGCGCCGAAGAGGATGGCTGAGCCCAGAAGGTCCTTTATGGCCACCGCACCGATGGCAGTGGCCACCACCAACGTCAGAATCACAAGGTCCAGTTGCCAGAGCATGGGTTACCTCCGTTTTTCGCCTTTGGTCCAGGGACTCAGACCTGCCCGTACCCCGGCATCCACGATTCCGTGGATGGCTGTCGGACTGGATAAAAAGACGAAAACCACGATCAACAATATTTTCAGACTCACCAGAAGCGTCTGCAGGGAAAACGCCTCAAGATTAAAGAGCGCCAGGGCCCCTAACATAAAAAATGAGCCGCCCGTATCCAGCTTTCCGGCCGGATGGAGCCTGGAATAGAAATCCGGAAACCGGAGGATCCCCACCGCACCCCCGGTGAAAAATATCAATCCGCACACCACCATCACTGCCACAGCAATATCCACAATATCCATTTCCATCAACTCCTGCTGAGCGTTAAAAACCTTTGGTCCCGGCCCAAGACAGACGAAACCGCTATTCCCCGAACAGCCCTTTTCGTTTCTGAAAATATCGGGAAGCCGCCAGCACGGCGATAAAATTCAGCATGGCATAGGCCAATGCGATATCTACAAACATATCCACACGATGGTAAATCAGGCCGATGAGGATCAGGAGCACTGCAGTCTTGCTGCCGATGGCATTTGCCCCGATGAGCCTGTCCAGAACTGTGGGACCCAGGATGGCACGGTACAAAGAGAGCAACATCAGGAAACTGAGATAAATCGCGCAATACAGAAAAAAGCGGTCCATCATCCCTCTTTAAAAACGCTGGCAATCCGTTTTTCCATGTGGCCGGGCAGCCCCTCTCTTGACTTTCGGTCCAGGGCATGAACCGTAACAGTCCCGCTGACAGACACGTACACCGTTATGGTTCCCGGCGTAAGCGTGATGGAATTGGCAAAGGTCACCAGGGAGAGATCTTTCTTCAACCCACTCTGAAATCTGAAAATCCGGGGATCGATACGGTCCATCATCCTGGGGTGAAACACCAGGAACA
>JAIPDZ010000025.1 GCA_021737425.1 Deltaproteobacteria bacterium | reverse complement strand
AGATCGTGGCATTGGCCCCGGCGTCCCCCCAGGAGATCTTTTATCAGACCATTGAGGCCTTTAACCTGAGCGAAACCTACCGTATTCCGGTGCTGGTCATGACCGATGAGATGGTGGGCCACCTGAGCGAACGGGTGGTCATCCCCGAGGCCAAGGCCATTCAGGCCGTGAGCCGCCCCCGGGCCAGGGGGAGAAAGGACACCTTTGCACCCTACAAACCCGCACCCAACGGAGTGGCCCCCATGGCCATGGCCGGAGAAGGGTACAATATCCATGTGACCGGGTTGACCCATGACGAGAGAGGGTATCCGGTGATGACCGTTGAGGCCCAGGAAGAGATGATGGCTCGCTTAACCGGGAAGGTGCGGAATAATATGGACAAGATTGTTCACACCGAATCCTATCGACTGGAGGATGCCGATATCGTCATCGTTTCGTACGGGGTCTCCACCCGTACCAGCCTGGCCGCGGTGGACGAGGCCCGGGACCAGGGGATCAAGGCCGGCCTGTTCCGGTTGGTGACGGTGTGGCCGTTTCCCGAAGAACAGCTCCGGGAACTGGCCCGGAGGGTCAAGGCCTTTGTTACGGTAGAGATCAATCTGGGCCAGATCCATCTCGAAGTGGAGCGGTCTGTGTGTGGCCAGGCCCCGGCCTTTCTGGTGGGGCATCCGGGAGGGACCATCATACCGCCGGACCGGGTGGTGGAAACCTTAAAAGAGATCTGATAACCCCCGAACGCATCGTAACCTTCAGCGACATCAGGAAGAGAGATGAACCAGAGCAAGAAACCGTTGAGCCACCCCTTAGACCCGCTTTTACGCACAGACCGGATTCCCCACATTTGGTGCCCGGGGTGCGGCATCGGCACCGCCTTCTCCTCCTGCCTCAGGGCCATGCAGGAGAGCGGCATCGATCTTTTAAACACGGTCATGGTTTCCGGGATCGGTTGTTCCGGAAGGGGTGCCGGGTATGTGAAGCTGGACTCCTACCATACCACCCACGGCAGGGCCATTCCATTTGCCACCGGGATGAAGCTGGCCAATCCCGAACTGAACGTGGTGATATTCAGCGGAGACGGAGACCTGTTTGCCATCGGGGGAAATCATTTTATCCATGCGGCCCGTCGAAATGTGGACCTTACGGTGGTGTGCGTCAACAACTTTAATTACGGCATGACCGGCGGTCAGGTGGCCGCCACCACCCCCCATGCCGTGAAGACCACCACCACGCCTGTGGGAAACCCGGAAGACCCTTTCAATTTGCCCTTGCTGGCCTATGCCGCGGGCGCGACTTATGTGGCGAGATGGACCATCTTGCATACGCGTGATTTGACCGAATCCATTGAGGAGGCCATCCTGAACCGCGGATTCTCGTTTGTGGAGGTGCTCTCCCCCTGTCCCATCAATTACGGACGACGCAATAAAGAAAAGGCGCTGGATACCCTTAAAATCTATCAGGAGAGAAGCATCATCAAAAATGATGCCCATCCCACAGAACTGGAAATCGATTTTGCCAAGCGGGTCATCTTAGGAAAGTTCCTGCAGGTGGAAAAGCCCACCTGCATTGATAATTATGACAACACCTGCCGGCCCAAGGAATTGCTGGAGGAAGAGAAGGCGGCCTGATCCGGTTTCAGGGAATCCCTCCAGGGAGTTTTTGAGGGTTATTTACCCCTGTAGATCTGCCAAGGGTTACAAAACATGAGCGAAACACAAGAGGATATAGTAAAAAAGGAGGTTATCCTTACCGGATTCGGGGGACAGGGCATTATCCTGGCCGGCCGTATCCTGGGGTCTGCCGCAGTCATCGGCGACCATCGCAACAGCACCCTGGTTCAGGCCTATGGCCCCGAGGCCAGGGGGGGGGCCTGTAGCGCCCAGGTGGTCATATCCGACGGACCCATCCATTACCCCTATATCAGGCAACCCGATATCCTGGTGTGTCTTTCTCAAGCAGGGTTTGACAAGTTTATCAATCAACTGAAACCGGATGGCGCCCTGTTGATCGATCAGGACCTGGTGCAACCCCGTGGTGCGACCGTGGAGGCCTTTTCCATTCCCTCCACCCGCATGGCCGAGGAACTGGGGAGAACCATGATGGCCAATATTATCATGATCGGATTTCTCTCTGCCGTGACCGGCGTGGTTTCGGTGGATTCCGCACGCCGAACCGTGACTGAGTCGGTGCCCAAGGGAACCGAGGAGATGAACGCGAAGGCGTTCAACAAGGGCTGTGATTATGGCCTGGCCATACTCAAGGGGAGGGAAAAAAAGGCCGTCCCAAAGGCGGGGGCCTAAGACATGGCGCGCGCAAAAGACCGTTTACACAGAGTGATCGTCGTCGGCGCTACCCCGGCGGGCATTGCCGCCACCAATAAGCTGGGGGAGTTGGGTATTCCGGTGACCCTGGTGGATAAAGATGCAGACCTGGACCAGAAGCTGACCAACGAGGCATGGCGGCTGCCTTCGGGATTGCCCCTCAATTTTGCCCACCGCTCCGGGCTCATCCGAATTTTCAGAAACCCTTCCATTCGGTGCTTTTTGCCCGCCCATGTGGAGGCCATCAATCATACGCCCCAGGGCTTCCGGGCGCAGATCCGGCAGTTGCAGACCTTTGTGGATCCCAGCCGGTGCGTGCTTTGCGGTCGTTGTACACAAGTTTGTCCGGTGACCACTGATGACGGCGGTCGGGCCATTCAGTACACAGGAAGACAGGCATTGCCCGGCAGGCCGGTTATAGACAAACGACGACAGCCTCTGTGCCAGGCAGGATGCCCCTTGGGGGTCAATGCCCAGGCCTATATCGCCCTGACCCGGGCCGGGAGATTTCAGGAGGCCCTTGCCGTGGTCAGGAGGGATAATGTACTCCCCGGTATCTGTGGGCGGGTCTGCACCCATCCCTGTGAAGGGGAATGCCGGCGCGGAGAATTGGATGAACCCATCGCCATCCGGGACATCAAGCGGTTTCTGGCCGATTATGAGCGGGACCATCCGGCGGAGGCTGCCCGGGCGGATATCCCTCAAAATACCCGTGAAACAGACTCCGCCTCCGGCGAGCGCAAAACGGTGGCGGTTATCGGTTCCGGCCCGGCCGGACTCGCAGCCGCGGCTGAACTGGCCCGGCTGGGGTACGGAGTGAGCGTATATGAAAGAGAGGCCCGGGCCGGGGGCTTTCTGCGCTATGCCATCGGTCCCCATCGCCTGCCCAGAGATATCTTGGATCGGGAACTGGACTATATGGAACAACTGGGTGTGCAATTCAAGACCTCCAGCCCGGTGGACCTTTCCGCACTCCAAAATGGGTTTAAGACCGATGTAGATGCCGTGGTTCTGACCACAGGGGCATGGACCGATCGGAAATTGGGGGTTGAGGGAGAGGATTTGGACGGGGTGGAAGGATGCATCTCGGTCCTGAACCGGCTGTATCGGGAGGATGTGGGAGAAAAGGGGGGTGAATCCGGCGCCGCACGGGCATATGGGGGCAAGACCGTGGCCGTGATCGGGGATGGCAACGCCGCCTTTGATCTGGCGCGGGTACTCAGGCGTGTGGGCGCCCATGTGACCATTTTGTCCTGGTTTCCCGAGGCGCTCATCCCTGCGGATCCGGAAGAGGTTCGAGGGGCCAGGGAAGAAGGGATTCCCATTAAAGACCGCACACAGGTGGTGGCCTTCAAGGGAGAGAACAACACCCTGAGCCGCCTGTTATGTACGCCCACCCAACCCGGTCCGCCGGATGCGGCCGGGATCCCCTGGCCGGTGCCGGTGAAGGGGGCTGAATCGTTCAGCCTCGACTTTGACCGGGCCATTGTGGCCATTGGCCAGATGGGCTCGCTTGCCGGGCAAAACATGGGGCGTGATGACGGCTTGAAGGTGACCGCCAGCGGGCTCATGGCAGTGGATGAGGCGGGTCGTACCGGGATGGAAGGGGTCTATGCCGGAGGTGACGGGGTCACAGGCCCTTCCTCGGTGGTCCAGGCCATGGCCAGCGGAAGGGCGCTGGCCCGAACCGTTCACATGGACCTCGGGCAGGAGGTCCTCACAGGTCCTGATACCGTAAGGCCACAGGATCGGGATTTTCCGGAAATTCCGCAGGATATTCCCTCCCTGGCCCGTACCATTATGCCTGAACGACAGCCCGGCGCCAGAAAAGAGAGCTTTACGGAAGTGGCCTTGGGCCTGAACGAGTCCCAGGTCCTGTTTGAATCTGAACGGTGCCTTCAGTGCGGGGTGTGTTCCGAGTGCCTCCTGTGTACAGATGCGTGCCAGGCCATCAGGGCCATTGATCACGCAGAAAGGGAGACCACCCACCGGGAGCACGCAGGCGTGTTGATTATCGCCGACCCGGAGGCGGCCCCTCCCATCAAGGGTGAAGATGTGATCCGGGCCTATGGCCCCAAGGCCGCCAAATCCAATGTCAACGCCATGATCACCCGTGGATTTGCCGCCGCGGCCAATGCCATGCTCCTGTTACGGGACACGTCCCAACGTCTGAGAGGGAGCGGCATCTCCTTTATGCCCCCGGATCCTGAACTCTCCCCGGAAATCCGCATGGGCCTCTTTGTATGTCAGTGCAACCAGTCGTTCGGCTGGCTGGAGGAGATGGACCCGTTTGTGGAGGGACTCACCCAGGGGGAGGATATTTTTCATGCGGAGGTAATCCCTGCCGCCTGTGTGCCGGAGGGGAGTGCGGGTATTCTGAAAGTCATCCGGGAAAAGGGGTTGACCCGGGTGGTTTTGGCCTCCTGCGTCTGTTGCCCCCTGGATTTTGTGTGCAGTGCATGTACGGACCAGCGCAGCCGGCTCAAGACAGCCCTGTTCCAGGGTACCGGTATCAGCCGGGCCATGGTGGAAACCTGCAACTTACGGGGGGAAGTTTTGCGTCATATTCCCGGTGACCGGGATCAGGCCATGAAACGCTTTGCCGGCATCATCGGGCGGTCCATTGACCGGGCCAGACACCTAAAACCCCTCCCCTCGCCCATGCGCACCTATAATTTTGCCACGGCCGTGATCGGGGAGTCTGAGGCGGCCATCAACAGTGCCCTGACCCTGGCATCGGCCGGGTTTGAGGTCTTTATGTTCGGGACCCGGGGAAAGCCGTTAAAAGAGAGGCTCTCTCATCCCAACATCCACTGTTTTGAGAACTCCACAGTGAACCGGCTGAGCGGCACATTGGGGGATTTTCAGGTCTTTGTGGAGACGGGCGCCTTTTCCCAGGTCATGCAGGTGGGAACGGTCATCCTGGGGGAACGCTCGCGGCGGTCGATCCCGTATCTGCCCCAGGAAGGGCTGAACACCGAGATCCTGACCTTTGCCATGCAACAACGGGGCGTTCCCGGGACCCCTTTCCTGTACCCGGGCGTTTCCTCCATTGCCGGCCTTTTTATGGCCAGCCCGCCGGGGATGAATGTGTCGCAGCGAAAGGAAGGAGCAGCGGCCGCCGCCTTAGCGGCCGCCATCATGCCCCGGGGGCCCAGGCAGAGCAAGGGGTTTACCGTGGTGATTGATGAAGATCGGTGCCGCGGTTGCGGCCGGTGTGTGGAGATTTGTCCGTACCGGGCCGTGTCCCTGCAAGAAAATGCGGTCGGCGGCTGGTATGCGGTGGTGGATGAGGCCCTGTGCAAGGGTTGCGGAAACTGTATTTCCGTTTGTCCCTCCAATGCTGCAGACAGCCCGTACCGGAATCAGGGATACCTGGAACGTCTGCTGGAAGAGGTTTTGGTGGAATAAATGACTGATCTCAATATCATACTGTTCATGTGCGGGTGGGGGCCCCATGCCGCATATCAGATCCTTCAGGACAACGCGGCCCCCATTCCCGAAGAGATCAAGATGGTACGTATCCCCTGTGCCGGAAGGATCAGCAAGGCCCTTTTGATGAAATCCTTTGAGATGGGGGCGGACGGGGTGATCCTGCTGGGATGTGAGGCTGGGTCATGCCGGTACGGAAACGGGACCACCAACGCCCAGGAGCACGTGGCGGACACCCGGGGGATTTTGGGGTTGCTGGGATTGGGGAAAGAGAGACTGCAACTGGCCAATTTTCTGCCCGATGAACCGGAGAGGCTCCTTTCGTTCTTAAAGGATGTTGCAGAACAGATACGGCAACTGGGCAGGAGCCCCATTCCCCCGGGACGGGAATGGGCCCTATCGGATACCAGTGACGAAGCCGTCTCCCGCGTCGTGTCCGCCCATGACGTGTATGCCTGTCAGGAGTGCGGCAAATGCTCATCCGCCTGCCCCCTGACCCTGGCGGGGAAGCCTTTTTCGCCCCGGGCCATTGCCAATGCGGTGATTGCCGGGAAGGTGAATGAACCGGCCGTCAGGAAGGATATCTGGTCCTGCCTCACCTGCGGGTTATGCTATGATCGGTGTCCTTCGGCGGTGAATTTTTCCGAGTTTATAAGGGATCTTCGTTGCCTTCTGACTTCACGGAACCCGGACCGGTATGCGGCCCACGGCGGATTTTTTCACTCCCTGATGCGGACCATGACCGAGCCGGAACTCCATCCGGACCACTGGGGATGGCTGGATGCGGATATCGAGATCGACAAACAGGGCAAGACCCTTTTTTTCGGAGGATGTGCGCCCTATTTTGACATTTTTTTTCGAAAACACCTAAGTGTGAATACCTCTGCCAGCCTGGTAAGCAGTCTTCGCCTGCTCAATTTTTTCGATATTTATCCGAACCTGCTGGAGCAAGAGCGTTGCTGCGGACATGATTTGTTGTGGTCCGGGGACCGGGAAAATTTTCTGAAACTGGCCAAACTCAATCAAGAGGCCTTTCAGGATTTGGGCATCGAAGAGATCGTCACTGCTTGTCCTGAGTGCTATACTACCCTGAATCGCGATTATCCCGGACAAGGGATCCACCTTGATCTCAAGGTGACCCATTTATTTGATTTGCTGGAGCAGGAAATCGACAAGGGCGCGGTTGATTTCGGGAAGCTGAACCACAGACTGACCTTTCAGGACCCCTGTAGATTGAGCCGGTTTGAAAACCGACCCGACCTGCCGCGAAAGCTCATCAACCGATTGAGACCCATCCGCTTTACTGAAATGCGGGATAAGGGGGCCAGCGCCACCTGCTGCGGCAACAGTGCCTGGATCGGGTGCGACGGCTTCAGCAAGGCCCTTCAGGTGAAACGGCTGAAAGAGGCCCATGCCACTGAAAGCGATGTCCTGGTCACTGCCTGCCCCAAGTGTCAGATCCATTTGAGCTGTGCCATGGAAGATCCCTTCAGGGGAGAAGATCTCAAGATGAAGGTCATGGATCTCACCTCGATTTTGGCCAACACCATACAGTGGGAGTAGGTTGGGATTGGTGATTGTCGATTGTTGATAGATGATTGAAGTGTATGTAAGATTTCAGGTTTCGGGTGTCCGGTGTCAGCAGGTGTCAGGTGACAGGTCTGGACTGCCTAACACTTTTGATTACGGCCCGGGTCCCGGAGAAGCATGACAAGCAGGCCAACTGCCCGTCATTCCGGGCTTGACCCGGAATCCAGAAAGGATCGATAGAAAGAAGTTTCACCTATACATTTCTTATTGGATGGATGAAAGACGGTTCAACCGTCTATGTGTGAGGATGAAAATGGAAGCAAATGTGCTTGCCCACCAGAATGGGGATGTGGCTGAAAAGCCGCGCATCGGTGTTTACGTATGCCATTGCGGGTTGAATATCGCCCAGACCGTAGACTGCGCTCAAGTGGCCGAGGCCGCGGAACAGCTAACGGACGTGGTCATTTCCAAGGATATCGGGTATGCCTGCTCAGAGCCCGGGCAGCAGGAGATGAAGGATGATATCATGGAGTTCGGGCTGGACCGGGTGGTGGTGGCCTCCTGTTCCCCCCGGCTGCACGAACCCACCTTCCGGCAGATGGTGCAGTCCGTGGGCATCAATCCCTATCTCCTGGAGATGGCCAACCTGCGCGAGCAGTGCAGTTGGGTGCATATGAATGCGCCCGAGGCCGCCACGCGCAAGGCCGTCGATCTGGTCCAAATGGCGGTCTCCCGTATCCGGGTGCTTCAGCCCCTTGAAGAGGAGACCCTCCCTCTCACCCAGAAAACCCTGGTGATCGGCGGGGGTGTGGCCGGCATACAGGCGGCTCTGGATCTGGCGGATAATGACTACGATGTGGTCCTGGTGGAAAAGCAACCCACCATCGGCGGGACCATGGCCCAGTTGGACAAGACCTTTCCCACCATGGACTGTTCCATCTGAATACTGGGACCCAAAATGACGGATGTCGGTCGACATCCCCGGATCACGCTTCATACCTTGAGTGAAATCAAGGATGTCAACGGATATGTGGGCAATTTTGACGTCAGTATTTTGAAACGGGCCCGTTATGTGGATGAAAATGAATGCACGGCCTGTGGCGATTGTGCCGAGGCCTGTCCGGTGATTCGTCCGGACGAATTCAATCTGGGGCTTTCCTCCAGGCGGGCCATTTTCTCCCCCTTTCCCCAGGCAGTCCCTTCTGCATACGTGCTGAACGCCAATGAGTGCCTGGGCCACAACCCGGTGGTCTGCGGCAAATGCCTGGAGGCCTGTGACAAGGGGTGTATTGATTTCCACATGTCGGACAAAGAGATCGTGGAGCACGTAGGGTCCATTGTGGTGGCCACCGGGTTTGACGTGTATGATCCCACTGAGCTGGACGAGTATGCCTATTCCCGGTTTGAAAATGTGCTCACCAGCCTGGAGTTTGAACGGCTCATCAATGCCGGTGGGCCCACCGGAGGAGAGGTGCTCCGGCCCACGGACCGGCAGCCAGCCCGGTCCATCGGATTTGTGCAGTGTGTGGGGTCCCGTTCCGCCAAAAAGGGTGGAAATTACTGCTCCAATATCTGCTGCATGAATACCGTTAAGAGTACGCTCATGCTCAAGGAGCACTATCCGGATATGGATATCAAGGTGTTCTATATCGATATCCGCGCCTTCGGAAAAGGCTTTGAGGAACTTTACACCCGGAGCCGCAGATCGGGGGTTCATTATATCCGGGGACTGCCGGGGACCGTGGAAGAGGATCCGGACAAAGGCCTGAGCGTGGCCGTGGAAAACACAGCCACGGGCAATCTGGAAATCCACCATCTGGATATGCTGGTCCTGGCCCTTGGGCTCAAGCCCGCCGCCAGTACCCAGCGGCTGCAGGAGATGCTGGGGCTGCAACTCAACCCGGACGGCTTCTTCCTGGAAGCCCATCCCAAACTCCAGCCTGTGGACGCAGCCACCCGGGGCATTTATTACGCCGGGTGCGCCGAGGGACCCAAGGATATCAAGGAGAGCGTGACCCAGGCTTCTGCTGCTGCGGCCCGGGCCATTCGACTGATGCATAAGGGGGAGATCACCACCGAGGCCATCACCTCCATGGTGATCGAAGAGGCGTGCAAGTGCTGCGGAAAATGTGCCGAGGTCTGCCCCTATAACGCCGTTACCGTGGATGTGAAAAAGAAAATCCCCGCCTCGGTCAATACGGCCGCCTGTGCCGGGTGCGGGACCTGTGCGGCGGAATGCCCTTTTGACGCCATTATTATGAACCATTTCACGGACGGTCAGATCCTCAACCAGGTGCATACCGCCCTGGAAGAAAGCACGCAAGAGAAGATACTGGTCTTTGCCTGCAACTGGTGTTCTTATGCGGGCGCGGACTACGCAGGGGTGTCCAGGCTCCAGTATCCGCCCAACGTACGGCTGATTCGGACCATGTGCTCCGGCCGGGTGGATGAAAAATTCATCTGGGACGGGTTTAGGGCCGGCGCCCCGGTCATCCTGGTGAGCGGATGTCACATCGGGGATTGCCACTATATTGATGCCAACCACTGGACGGAAAAACGGGTGAAGAAGGTCCACAAAAAGATGGCCAAGATGGGGATTCGTCCGGAACGGCTTCAGCTGGAATGGATCAGTGCGGCCGAAGGGGTGCGGTTTGCCGAGGTCATGGATGGAATGGAGAAACTGCGACAAAGCGTCACCCCGGAGGAAATCGCTGAAACCGTCCAGCTTCTCAAGGAATAACGCCTCTTTTTTGATGACGAACCCTGGAACCTGCTTTACACCCTGTGGGAGATTCCCTCTCTAACCCCCAATCCAATTCATGCCATCCCAAGACCGTAAAGCCCTGCTCAAGGTGATGTTCAGCCCCCGCATGCTGGTGGCCCTCATCATGGGGTTTTCATGCGGGCTCCCCTTGCTTCTGACCATCAGCGTATTGCAGGCGTGGATGCAGCAGGAGGGGGTGGATCTCACGGTCATCGGATTGATGTCCCTGGTGGGCCTGCCCTATACGGTAAAGTTCTTGTGGGCCCCTTTTCTGGATCGTTACACCCTCCCATTCTTAGGTCGTCGGCGGGGATGGCTCCTAATGGCCCAACTGGCCCTGGTCTGTTCTATCTCAGGCTTGGGGTTTACGGATCCTGCCGATTCTCCCTGGGGAGTGGCCCTGGCAGCCTTCTGGGTCACCTTTTTCAGCGCCAGTCAGGACATTGTGGTGGATGCCTATCGGCGGGAGGACCTCACGGATACGGAACTGGGCTTAGGATCTTCCCTTTATGTGAACGGCTACCGGGTAGGCATGCTCCTGGCCTCGGGCGGGGGATTGATCATGGCGGATCATATCCCCTTTTCCATGGTGTACCAAATTTTGGCCGCCTGCATGATTCCGGGTATTTTGACCACGCTGCTGGCAAGGGAACCGGACATCGGCACCACCGTCACTCCGCATACCCTCAAAGAGGCGGTCATCGATCCTTTGGTGGAATACTTCTCCCGGCCCAGTGCGGTCTGGATACTGGCCTTCATCCTGTTTTACAAAATCGGGGACACCATGGCCAGCGCCATAAGCATCCCTTTTTATTTGGATGTGGGGTTTACCAAAACAGAGATCGGTGCAGTGGTCAAGCTGTTCGGGTTCTGGGCCACCATCGGCGGCAGTCTCATGGGCGGGGTCCTCATGATCCGCCTGGGCATCAACCGCTCCCTGTGGATTTTCGGGGTGCTTCAGGCCCTGTCCACGGCCTGCTTCGCCCTGCTGAGCCGTATCGGTCCCCATGTGAGCGCCCTGTCCGGGGTGATCGGCTTTGAAAACCTCAGCGGCGGCATGGGCACGGCCGCCTATGTGGCCTTTATGGCCAGCATCACCAATAAACGGTTCACGGCCACCCAGTACGCCCTCTTGAGCAGCCTCATGGGGGTCCCCCGGGTCATGGCCTCGGCCCCCACGGGTTTTCTGGCCAAACATCTGGGGTGGGGATGGTTTTTTATCGCCTGCACCCTGATCGCCATCCCGGGCATGCTGCTCCTATTAAAATTCGCCCCCTGGCGGGCAAGGGAATGAACGGGTTAAGCCCCCATAGGCGTCAGGCGCCGACCACCCGATTCTTGCCGGTTCTTTTGGCCTCGTAAAGGGCCCGGTCGGCCCGATCAATGAGCGTGGATACTGAATCGTTTTTCTCAAATGAAGCCACCCCGATGCTTACGGTGATGGAGATGCCTTCCTGACCCTTGATCTGGTTTTCAGCCGTATAATGGGTCCCGGCAACGGCCTTGCGGATACGCCGCGCCTTTTTGAGGGCGTTCTTAAGGGATGCTCCCGGCAGTATGATGGCGAACTCCTCGCCCCCATACCGTGCCAGGAAATCTTCTCCCCGAATGAATTCTTTGCATTTCTCAACCAGGGCTACGAGAACCCTGTCGCCGATCTGGTGGCCATACGCATCGTTTATGCGTTTGAAATCGTCGATATCCAACATAAGCAGGGAAAAGCGCGAGCGCTTGGTGGTGCACTGATCCACGCTTTTGCGGATATAGTTGTCAAATGCCTTTCGGTTGTATGCCTGGGTAAGGTCGTCGAGGGTCCCCTCGGTCCTGGCCTTCTCCAATTCGATGTTGAGTAGGCTGATCTGTTTGGCAAGGGCGTCCAATCGCTCTCTTTCCTGCTGCTGCTTTTCTTTCAGGGTCTCCCGGATGGTTTCCACTTCCTTAAAAAGTCTCTTCTTGATGTTCTTGATATCATCCAATTGGGTGATGGCTTCGATCTTTTCACTCTGCTCATACACCTTTTGATGGTAGTCCTGATTTTCAGAATCAATGGACGCGATGGCCGATCTTTGAAGGCCAATGATGTCCCACAACTCCTTTTCCCTGTCACGCAGATAGGCCTTCTGCCGTTTTATGAAATGAGGTATGGACTTGCGATACTTTTCGAAAACGGATTCAATGACTTCGGCATCTTTTTCTTCCACGAATCTCTCCGAAAGGGAATCAATCTCTTCTGCAAAACGATGGGATCCGATATCCTCTTGGTTGATGGAAAAGCCTTTGATGAACACCAGTAATGCGCGTATGGCATTCAAAAAGAAGGACTTTTTCCTGGCGTTATTCCGGATTTCGTCAATGAATGGCTCGATATCAAGGTCTTGCGCGGCCTTGGTTTCTGAAAATGGATCCATTTTATCCTCATTTTTCCAAAAATGGGTGATATCAACGACCTGAAACTCCCGCCCGGGATGCCGGGTCCTTTTAATCTAAATAGTCCAAAAGGTTTATCCTGTAAACCATTCTTTATCCGGTCCCCGGGAGCGGTCACCCCCTTGAAATGCCCCATTCACCAGGGTGTTGGCATCACCCATGGAATTTGTCACGGAATCGTTTTTGAACCTTTTTATTGAATATTGGTCTCGTTCTGATATCATATCCATGGGGAGCAGAAGAAGTGCTGAAGCTTTATAGGCCCGACGTGCATCTGAAGACTTCAAGGAAGACCGGGCACTAAAATATCCTCATGATGAGGGGGGGGCGGATGTTTGTTTATGCATCCGGCATCACTTGACGGCTTGGGGGACGGAAACCCTTTGGACAGTGGGGAATGCCATGACAGAGAAGCGTAGACAACCCTGTGAGGCATTGGAGAGGGCCCTTCAACAGGAACGGGACTGGTCTCAGCGGTTCATTGATTCTCTGGGGGATAAGATATTGGTGCTTGATAAAGATCGCACCATTCAGAGGGCCAATCAGACCTTTTTGAGCCAGAGCGGGCTGAGCGAGGCGGATGTCTTGGGAAAACCCTGCTATGAAGTCACCCATCACCTTTCAGCACCCTGCAGCGGGGACGCACACCCCTGTCCCTTGGAGACGGTCCTGGCCACGGGAAAACCATATTCGGTGGTCCATACCCATAAGGACAGGGAAGGAAAAGACGTTTTTGAGGAGATCCTGGCCACGCCGCTTGTGGATGAAAAGGGAGGGATCGTTCAGGTGATCGAAGGCATCCGGGATGTGACCCTGCGGGTGGGACTTCAGGAGCAACTCCGCCGGAACAAGGAGTACCTGGAGAATATCCTGGCCTATTCTTCTGACATGATTATCACCACCGATCTAAAGGGAAAGATCGTGACCTTTAATCCCGGCGGGGAAAATCTGCTCAAATATCGCCAAGAAGACGTGCTGGGATCCCATATCGAAACCCTGTGGAGGATCCCTGAAGAACGGCGCCAACTCATGGCCGAGGTGAAGGCCAAGGGATTTGTCAACAATTATCCGGCCACCCTTATTGCCGGGGACGGAAGCGAGGTGGAGATCAGTCTGTCTCTCGCCCAGTTAAAGGACAGTGAAGGCAATGTCCTGGGCACGGTGGGGATCAGCAAGGACATGACTGCGGAAAATCGGCTCAGGCGACGTCTCATACGCCAGGAAGAGGAACTCAGGAAGGCTCACGATTTTCTGAACAAGAGCATCCAGAGTTCTCCCAACGCCATTATGGCCACGGATATCAAAGGGAATATTCTCCTGTGGAACCGGGCTGCCGAAGAAACCCTGGGATACCGGGCGGAGGAGGTCATCGGGAAGATGAAGATCGACAGGATCTATCCGGAAGGGATGGCCAAAAAGGTGATGCAGATGATGCGAAGCCCTGAACACGGGCCTGTGGGAAAACTGAGTGCCTACCCCATGGTCTATGTGAGGCAGGACGGAGAGGTGGTGGAGGGGAACCTCTCTTCGGCCATTATCTACGATGCCGAGGGAAAGGAATCCGCTTCTGTGGGCATTTTTGTGGACCTCAAGGAGCGGTTGGATATGGAAAGGAAGCTGAGGCAGACCCAGGAGCAGTTGCTTCAGTCTGAAAAACTGGCGGCCATGGGCCGGCTCACTTCCCAGATCGCCCATGAGTTAAATAATCCCCTCTACGGGATCATGAATACCCTTGAACTGCTCAAGACAGAGATACCCCTGGAAAACAAGCGGCGGAAGATCCTGGAGATGGCCCTGTCCGAGACCACCCGGCTGGCAGAGATGCTCCGCAAGATGCTTTCCTTTTCCAAGCCGGACCAGGAACAGCGGGTCCCTTCCAATATCAACATGCTCCTTGATGAGATCCTGCTTCTCCAGGAAAAACAGCTTCGGGAACACAGCATCGTGATTTTACAGGACCTTCAGGAAGACCTCCCGGAGGTGAATGCCTCCAAGAACCAGCTCAGGCAGGTCTTCCTGAATCTTATCTCCAATGCCAGGGACGCCATGCCGGAAGGGGGCACGCTGAGTGTGACCACGAGAGAGATGAATGACACCATCCTTATCGATGTCTCTGATACCGGGACCGGCATCCGGGATGAAAACCTGAAGAAGATTTTCGACGCCTTCTTTACCACCAAGGATACGGTGAAGGACGTGGGGCTGGGCCTGAGCGTGTGTTACGGGTTTATCAGAGACCACGGCGGGGATATCCAGGTGAGGAGCCGGGTGGATGCCGGGACCACCTTTTCCATCACCCTGCCTGTACATAAGGGGGCCGATACGGCGGAGGCGGCCTGAGCAGTTTCAAAGGGATCCGGATATTTACGGCCTTTGAAAAGACCTCCTTATGGCCTTCAATCCATTGATAGTGATTTTAAAAACCTACCTTAAAACCGTTTGCGGAGCCGATTGAGGAGCCGGTGGGCCCGCATCTGCCAGTAGGCCATATTGAGCGGGATCACCATTCGGCGATCAAAGTTGACATTGGGCACCCTGCCGACGGCGGACAGATAATGGACGTGGTCGCTGACCGATACCGGACAGCCCCTGGCATGGATGTATCTGCCCTTTCGGTGTCTGAAACAGCGCCACAGGGTCTGAAAGGTCTTGAGCAGGAGATCGTTGGACGGGGTCTCTCCTTCATCCACGGCCTGGGGCGACTCGTAACTCCCTTTGATATGGACCGGTCTTCCGTCGATCTCGCCTTTCCAGCGGGTACAGTTCCCGGCAAAGATCACCTTTTCACCCGGCTCCAGGTCAAGCGGCCCATCCACCTTCCCCACCACATACCTGACCTTTCTCAGTTGCTGAGTGATATTCGGGTAGTAGCCCTTATAAATGTGGATGGCTTCCTGTAGGGCGCCAGG
Organism: Deltaproteobacteria bacterium; assembly: GCA_021737425.1. Taxonomy (GTDB): domain Bacteria; phylum Desulfobacterota; class DSM-4660; order Desulfatiglandales; family Desulfatiglandaceae; genus JAIPDZ01. The sequence goes on along the minus strand of JAIPDZ010000025.1, from coordinate 11,707 downwards.
GCACCCACCCCAGCAGTAGTCGGGGGAGTGTTTCTCAGGAAAGGTGCCCACGGTGCAGGAGAGGTTGCCTTGTTTGAAATACCGGTCGATATGCTCAAGGCAGAATTCAAATTCCATGGTCTTTTCCCGGACCGCATCCAGGGGAAAATCGCCCTGGACATCGATTTGTTGTATATCCATGGGGCCCCATCCCCTTTCAGCCGCCAGCCTCAGATGAACCACGTCTGTGGGATCCACGCCCACCATGTGACATCCCACGGTGTCTACGGCGCAGGGATTGGTGCCCATCATGATGGCCCCCAGGGGAAACGGGGTGGGCGTCAGCATCATCTTTTGTCCCGCAGTGATGGCATCCACAGCGATGAATCCGGGCTGGATGACCTCTTGCAGGTCGGCGATTTTATGTTCCAAAAAAAGATTATGGTCCACCAGCCGATGACGATCGTCCTGGATCCCTATGTAGTTCTTAAGGCTGAGGGTAAGCCTGCACCAGGGATGGGCCTTGAACTTGGGCAGATTGATGAGAAAATCGGTCCGGGCCACGGACTCGGGAACAAAGACCCTGTCCCGGAGCCTTTTTTCATGTGTGAGCCTCACCGGAACTTGTGTTTCCTCGTCGAAATAGCGGGCCTTGACACGGTGCTTCTTGAAAATCTCCGGGTACCCCGCATTCTGGAAGGTCCACCGGGTGGGCAGGGTGATGCCGGATCGCTCTCCTACCGTGATCTCACGGGGGCGTTTTGCCCTTGCCTTTATGGCGGTTATGGCACCGTCTAAAAATTCTTTCCGGGTAAAGGCATGCGGAAATACCTCCGGGTGGGCAATGACCACATTGGGCTTGAGGAGAATACGTCCGCTCGGCCTTATATTCAAGGTCTCCATCCCCTCCCTGACAATGCCGGCGATCTTGTCGGCGTCATAGGTGTCGCACCGCATGATCAAGACCTTATGCTGCTTTTCCATATCGCCCCTCTTCTGCCGTCTCTTGGGCCTGCGCCACGGTAATGGCAATCACATTGACCACGTTTTCCATGACCGTGTCCCGGTGAAGGACATTGAACGGTTTGCTCATCCCCATGAGAAGAGGGCCTACCGCCTCGGCGCCGCCCAGCCGGTTCAGGAGTTTGTAGGCCACATTGGCGGAAGCCAGACCCGGGAAAACCAGCACATTGGCCGGACCGCCCAGGCGATTGAAGGGGTATGCGTTTTTCAGAATATCGCTCACCACTGCGGTATCGGCCTGCATTTCACCGTCAATGATGAGTTCGGGGTCCCTTTCCCGTGCGATCGCCACAGCTGTTTTGACTCTTTCTGCATCCGGATGCCGGGTATCCCCGAAATTGGAAAATGAAAGCATGGCCACGCGGGGTACCACGTCAAAGAACCGGGCCATTTCCGCGGTCAGAAGTGCGATTTCCGCCAGATCGTCAGCGCTGGGGGCGATGTTTACCGTGGGGTCGGCAAAAAACAGCGTATGGCTTTTGGAGATCATGAGATAGACGCCGGAGACCTTTTGCACGTCCCTCCGGCAGGGGATAACCTGAAGCACGGGCCGGATGGCGTCGGCGTAGGAGCGGCTAATGCCGTGAACCTGTCCGTCCACCAGGCCTTCATGTACCATCATGGCGCCGTAGACATACCGCTTGCGCAGTTGGCGACGGGTCTCGGCCATGGACCAGCCTTTTCTGGACCGCAGGTCGAAGAGGCCCTTGACAAAGTGCTCCAAATGCGGGCTTTTGAGGTTGTCCTCGATCTCCATGCCGTCCAGGGGTACGTGGAGCGAGGCTGCGAGCTGCCGTATCTCCTCCTCATTTCCCAGTAATACGGGGGTGCATACGCCCTGTCGTGCCGCCTGATGAGCGGCACGCAGGATAACAGGGTTCGTGCCCTCGGGCAGCACGATGCGTTTGGGGTTGAGCTGGGCACGGGTGATGATTTTGCGCATGATCTCCCGTTCCGGACCGAGCCTGGCCTCCAGTTGTTGCATATACCGGGTCTCTCCCTGGAGCTGGATCCTGGCTACTCCGCTGTCCATTGCGGCCTGGGCCACTGCAGGGGCCACCGTAAGCAGGACCCGGGTATCTAAGGGTTTGGGAATGATATATTCCGGCCCGAATTGAATGGGATGTCCCCCGTAGGCCCGAATCACCGAATCCGGGACATCCTCCCGCGCCAGATGGGCCAGGGCGGTCACGGCTGCAATCTTCATGTCCTGGTTAATGGCGGTGGCCCGCACATCCAGTGCCCCGCGGAAGATGAACGGAAATCCCAGCACATTGTTGACCTGGTTGGGATAGTCGGACCGGCCCGTTGCTACGATGGCATCCGGCCTTGCTTGCTTGGCGGCCTCGTACCCGATTTCCGGATCAGGATTGGCCAAGGGGAAGATGATGGGTCTCTCGGTTAGAGAAGAAAGCAACTCAGGCGTGAAAGCGCCTTTTACGGACAGGCCGATTAATACATCCGCCCCTTGTACGGCATCCGCCAAGGTGCGTTTATCCGTAGCTACAGCGAGGTTCTCCTTGTAAGGGGTCATGCCCTCCCTGCGACCCTGATAAATGACCCCCTTTGAATCCAGAAGAATTAGATTTTCCTTTTTGACACCCAGGTCGATATACATGCAGGCACAGGCCATGGCGGCCGCCCCCGCACCGTTTACCACCACACGCAACGCCGCCATTTCCCGCCCGGTCAGTTCGCAGGCATTCAGCAGGGCTGCGGCAGAGATAATGGCGGTGCCGTGCTGGTCGTCGTGAAAGACCGGAATGGACATCTGCCTTTTGAGTGCGTCCTCAATGTAAAAACAATCCGGGGCTTTGATGTCCTCCAGATTGATGCCGCCGAAGGTGGGCTCCAAGAGGGCCACCGTGCGGATGAATTCATCCGGGTCTTTTGTATCGATTTCGATGTCAAACACATCCAGATCGGCAAACCGTTTAAAGAGGACCGCCTTTCCCTCCATGACCGGCTTTCCGGCCAGGGCTCCGATATTCCCCAGGCCCAGGACGGCGCTGCCGTTGGAAATGACGGCCACCAGATTCCCTCGGGAGGTGTAATCAAAGGAGCGTTCCGGGTTTTTCCTGATTTCTAGACAGGGTTCAGCCACACCCGGGGTGTAGGCCAGACTCAAGTCTGACTGGGACAGGCAGGGTTTGGTGGGGGTGACCTCTATTTTTCCGGGGCGGGGTTCTTTGTGATACCGAAGTGCTTCTTCACGGATTGGCATGTGATACCTCCGAGCTGTTTGTGCTCTGTGTTTGTTTGTCATCAGTGGAAAGGCGAATGGGAAATGGCGAATGGAAAGGCCGTTGAACGGCAGTCTCCATGTGCAGGTCACCAACCATTGCCGGTGGTGGATTACTCCTTGTTCAACAGAAGATCAGGGTAGAGTATTTTTGCACACTCCGGGCAAATACTGTGGCTGAACTGAGCCTCTGAGCGTTTGCTCACATATTCTTCGATCTGATTCCAGTATCCCGTATCATCTCGAATTTTTTTGCAGCTGGCGCAAATGGGAAGGAGGCCGCTTAAGGTCTTTACCTCGGCCAAGGCGCTTTTCAAGTCAGCAATCACCTTTTCCCGTTCCTGTTCAGCCTTGCTCCGCTCGTCCAGGTTGTTGCTGTTTTGAAGGGCAATGGCCGCCAATTCCCCGAAACCTGTGGCCATCCTGGCATCATTGTCGTCAAAGTCTCGGGGTTTATTGGCAAGCCCTATAATCCCTACGGTCTTTCCGCTCAACACCAACGGCGCAAACATGACGTTATGCAATACCACGTGCCCTGCGGGCATATAGGCTTCCCATTCACTGTGCATGAAATCATTATGATAAACAGCCAGGTTCTTCTGATAAGCTTCGGCCCGCAGCCCCCGGATGGGCATGGGAAGCGATGGATTTACATCACACGGAAGGCCGCCGGATTCCAGGAACAGTACCTCATTCTCCATTCCGTCATCAGTGAGGAGTGCAATGTATCCGGAGGTTGCGCCGATCAAATCCTTGCAGTAATCAAAGATGGCCCGAGCCGAATCGATAAACCGCTTTTCCTCCAGTACGACCTTGGAGCCTTTCATCAGGGCGGAGAGTTCCTTGGTGCGCTGGGAAGCCTCTTCGGCTGTCTCAGCTACCTGTCTTTCAAGCTCGTTGCATTTTGCAAGCAGTTCTTCCTGGGTCATTTTGTCATACATGTCATCCTCCCCGGGGCACTCCTCCATGCCATTATGAAATCGAATCCCGTGGTTTTCCCGTCATTTTTGCCGCTACCGTTTTCTGGTACAAAGACAGGGCTTGGCTGACCTCCACCGGATAAGGAGTTTGGGCCGGCATAATGTCGCGAATGGGATCCGGGAGGCGGGCCGTTTCGCTCTTGGCATGGTGACGCATGGCATCAAGGTCGATCTCGCAGGCCGTGGTCCGCCTTCCGTTACGCATCATAGGGATTAGCAAAGGCCGGCCTTTTAGGTCCTCATCTGCCCGTGCAATCACGTCGCGGACATCATGATCGTCTTCAGCCACCCGAAAGACCTGCTTGCGGCCCGGCAGGACAGGCTTCCCCGTGGACAGCTTCAGCCGTCCTTGGCCCGCATAGGCACACAGTTTGTAGGCAATGTCGAGATCCGGTACATCCTTGGAAACGCCCATGCTGGTGCCGATGCCGAAACCGTCTATGGGCGCCCCTGAAGCCAGGAGTTGGGATATCTTCTCCTCATCCAGACCGCCGCTGGCAAAAATGCCGACCTCGCCGAGACCTGCGTCGTCCAGTAGTTGACGTGACTCTCTTGAAAGGGCCAAAAGGTCACCGGAGTCCAGCCGCACCGCCCTGACCTTGAAATCTTGGCCCAGGGTGCGGGCCAGATGGATGACCTTGCGGATACCTTCCAGGGTATCATAGGTATCCACCAGCAATACGGTATGGGGATAGCGTCTGGAAAACGCGCGAAAGGCGGCCGATTCGTCCTCGTGGGCCTGGATATAGCTGTGTGCCATGGTCCCTGATACCGGTATTCCGAACTCCCTGCCGGCGAGCACATTGGATGTGGCAGCAACCCCGCTGATGTAAAAGGCGCGGGCCGCTTTCAAGGCGGCGTCGATCCCGTGCATGCGCCGGGCCCCGAAATCGATCACCGGCCTTCCCCTGGCAGCAGCGACCACCCGCGTGGCTTTGGTGGCCAGGAGGGTTTGGAGGTGGATCTGATTCATGACAAGGGTTTCCACGATCTGGGCCTCGGGCAGGGGGGCCACGACTTCTAAGATGGGTTCATCGGCGAATACGGGCGTTCCTTCGGGGACTGCATATACATCTCCGGTAAATCTGAAGTCCCGAAGACGGTCCAGAAAGGCCTCAGAGAAGGTTCCGAGGGATGCCAGATAAGCCAGATCGTCCGGGTTGAAGTGCAAGGTTTTTAGATAATCAAGTACGGACCCCAGACCGCAGGCCAGAAGGAAATTGCGCCGGGCTGGAAGCCGCCGCACAAACAGACTGAATACGGCCTCTTGCGTCATCTCCTCCTCGAAATAGGCCTGCAACATGGTGAGTTCATAAAGGTCGGTAAACAGGGCCGGCCCCTTGGGGGTTTCACCCGTTGCGTCAGGGACATCCGGGGTGGTGTAGTCATGCGGCAGTGGTACCTCTTTGCACATATTGCCCTTTTCTCAACAACTCGCAAAACACCGGGATTTCATAAATACTTTTTCAACCCATATTTTTCAGCGAGTTGAATCCGTTCTTCACGGGGAAGGGATTCCATGTATCTTTTCCATCCCGGGCACCAATTGGCATGCCACCGCCATAAACGGCCCAGCAAGGATCGCGGGTGGTGGTCGTATTTTGCCCGTAACCCACAGTTTGCACATCGGTGTTCAGGCATGTGATCTCCTTTTTTTCTTTGAGTGTTTTGCTCTCAACGGCACAGTGGGGTCTCCCCACGGGTTCACCCGTCAGTCTCCCCGGGGCTACTTGGGAGACGTCCTATCTTCTTCTGAATGAATTAACCCCAGGGCCCGTGCCCGCTGGGTCCACTTCTGGCGGGCCATGGCCTGCATGTCGATGGTGACGTCGGTTTCATCCACGATCTCAATGCCCAACAAGGTTTCCACTATATCTTCCATGGTCACGATCCCTTCGATTCCGCCGTACTCATTGACCACCATGGCAATGTGTTCCCCCTCGCTTAAAAACTGTTCAAGGAGCAATATCAGATTGGTCACATCAGGGACGATTTTCATTTTGCGGGAAAAGCTCTTCAGCTGCGTATCCATGCCTTCTCTTGAGGCCTCCAGCATCATATCGTTTCTGAGCACAAAGGAATCAATATCTTCGGAATGTTCCTGATAGATGGGAATCCGGGAGAATTTGATCTGCGGATACTTTTCCATGACCTGCCCCACCGTCATCTCCGCCGGCAACATGAACATCACCGGCCGGGGTGTCATAACATCCTTGGCCTTCAGCTTTCCCACCCAGAGCAGGTTCTTTAGGATTCGAGATTCTTGTTCTTGGAACACACCGCTTCTCCGGGCCAGATCCGTCATGGCCTGCACCTCCTCGCGGCTGACCACAGATGCCTTTTTATCGGCAGCCAGCCAGCGGGAAACCCTTTCGGACAAGAACACCAGCGGGTAGAGCGCCACCATCAATACGGGGAGTATCCGGACCGTAACGGAAGCCAACCGTTTCCAGTGCAAGGCGCCCAATGTCTTGGGGATGATCTCAGATAAGATAAGGATCAGAAAGGTCAAAACACCGGAGGTCGGGCCAACGTACCCGGGTCCGAACACCACCATGGATTGTGCCCCCACCCCTGCGGCCCCCACGGTGTGGGCAATGGTGTTCAGGCTCAGTATGGCCGCAAGAGGCCGGTCGATATTGGATTTGAGATATCTGAGCCGGATGCCGGTTTTGGGGGAGCTCTGCCTCAGCGCTTCCACATAACTGGGGGTAATGGAGAGAATGACGGCCTCCAGTATAGAGCAAAAAAAGGAGACCCCCAAGGCGAGCGATAGATAGATAAGCAGTAAGAGCATGATGGAAGACCGTTTCTGTCCGGGTCGGTTTGGTTAGCAATGAATACCGGGCCGGTTCCATCCTTCCCCAGGGCCGGGGCTGAATCCCCTAACACGGGCGGGAACCGGTGACGGATGTTTTACGAGTTCATCAATCCTTGTCCAATATTTTTTCATGGGTGCCACCTGAAATCGGACCTCAATGCCCGCTGCCTTACAGGCCGCTGCCACAATTTCATTGGACATGCCCGTGCCGTCCTGGTTGGCATAGGGGGCCCAGTCATTTTCAGCCCCCAAAATGATGGTCTCGGAAAGACAAACGGACGGACTGATCAACAGGCACAGGACCATCAAGATCCAGCGCGTCATGAGGCTTCCCTCCGGGAATCCGGGGCAGAGATGGATAACCTCCTGAAAATATACGTGGTTGCCGGTGTAGGACGGTGTTGGGAATGCATGGCGCCATTCCGGTTGTGGCGGGACCCACTCATGTGCCTCCACAATACACGGGTAAACACCGGTGTCCCCCAAATTGAGGGCAAGTCTCCGTATTGAACCACGGCGCGTCAATTTCTAAGCCGGTGAAGATATCCATGAAAAGTATAGGGGAAAGCCATTCTGCATGTCAATCCGGAACCGCTCCATGATCCGGTACGGGCAGGAGCGGTTGGGAAGGGGGAAGTCAGCGGCGGTTGTTCAGTTATTGTAGTTATTATAATTTATAACCGAAATAAAAATAGTCATGAAGGGAATTTTTTTGTTGACAGACGCAAATAACTATAATAAGCATATAAAAAAGGCGCTTACTCAATGGAGGGATCAGAGCCATGGAAGATATCTTCACCGTGTACAAGGCCAGCCAATACTGCAATGTCTCGTCCAAGACCATTATCAACTGGATCGAGTCGGGGCATATCAACGCCTATAAGACCGTCGGGGGACATCGGCGGATCAAGCGCTCCGACCTGGAAACCTTTATGAAGAAGCAGGGGATCCCCATTCCCGACGAGGAGCCGGGAGAAGGGCGGAAACGGATTTTGGTGGTGGACGATGATCCCATTATCGTGGAGACCATTGTCCAGGCCCTTGAAGAGGATGAGCACGACTATGAAGTGGTGTCTGCGGCAGACGGCTTTGAGGCGGGGCTGCAGGTGAATCATTTTAAGCCCCACCTGTTGATTCTGGATATCATGATGCCGGATATCAAGGGCTATGAGGTGTGCCAGAAGATAAAGGGGGACCCAGAGACCAGGGACATCAAGATCATTGTGCTCTCGGCCTATCTGGACGAGGAGAGATTCAAAAAAATGAAGGAGTACGGAGCGGATGTCTGCTTTTCCAAACCGCTGCCCCTGCCCCAGCTCAAGGAGGAGATCGCCCGGTTGTTGGGTCCCACGGATGAAGGAGGTCCAGGATGAAACTCAAAGAAGCCTTGAAAAAGAATCGATTCGTGGTCACCTCTGAGATCCAGGCCCCCATGGATGAACCGCCCGAGTCGGTCATCCAGCGTCTCAACCTGATCAAGGGGCGCGTAGATGGGGTGGCGGTCCCGGATCTGGAGGGTATTGTGGGGGATACCATTAAGACCTGTCATCTGTTGCAGCAGAACCGTTTCGAGTCCATCTACCAGACCACCACCCGGGACAAAAGCCGGCCGGACCTGCAGAAAGATCTCCTCCTGGCCCATGAATCGGGTGTCGAAAATCTGCTGGTGTTTACAGAGGACTACCGGATCACCGGAGACAGTTTGCAGGAGATGATGTTTTTCCATGTGGATGCCGGCAAACTGGAATCGGTCCTGACCCATATGCGTGAAGGGAGCACCGTGGACGGCAAGGAACTCCCTGAAAAGGTGAAATTCAATATGGGGTCCGGCGTGGAATCGGGATGGGGGAAGCAGATCCCGGACCTGGAAATGAAGGAGATGGAGGAGATGACCAAGATCGGTACCGGCTATTTCCTCACCACACCGGTGTTCGATGTGGAGCGATTTGAGAAATTCATGAAACAGGCGGGCACCTTCAGGGTTCCGGTGATTGCCGAGGTCATGATCCTGCGAACCGCAGGCATGGCCCAGTTCCTGAATCGACATCTCAAGCCGGGCCTGGTACCGGAATGGATGATCCGGAAACTGGCCAAGGCCCCGGACAAACACAAGGCCAGCCTGGAGATCTTTACGGATACGGTCAAGGGTCTCAAAGACCTTTGCCAGGGAATCCATATCATCACCATCGGAGGGGAAGAGCGACTGCGGCATTACCTGGATGCCGCTAAACTGAGATAGGGTTTTGTGGGAGAAAGGCCCTTGGAACATATCAGTCTGACCATCAACGGCCAAAAGATCAGTTGCCCGCCTGAAACCACTGTGCTGGAGGCGGCTGAGCAGCACGGCATCAAGATCCCCACCCTCTGTCACCACCCGGATCTGAAACCTGTAGGCGCCTGTCGTCTCTGTCTGGTGGAAGAGGAACAGGGCGGAAGGGTCATGGCCTCTTGCGTTACTCCGGTTGCCCAGGATATGGCCATCCGGACGGACTCTGCCCGTATCGTAAAGCACAGACGAAATATCGTTCGCCTCATGATGGCGGAACATCCTGAATCATGCCTGGTGTGCAGCAAGGGGAACCGGTGCCGACTGCGGGAGATTGCCGCCCAGATGGGCCTGGGGGAAACCGGCCTCTACCCCATGCCCAATGGTAAGCCGTTGGAGACCTTGAACCCCTTTATCGTCCGGGATTTGAGCAAATGCATCCTCTGTGGAAAGTGTATTCGGGCCGACCACGAATTGGTGGTGGCCGGCGCCATTGATTATCACCGAAGAGGATTCAAGTCCCGGCCGGCCACTCTTCACGATCTCCCTTTGGAATCCTCCACCTGCACCTTTTGCGGCACCTGTGTATCCATCTGCCCCACCGGGGCCCTGTCCACGACCCTGAGCGGATATGTGGGGACCCCGGAACGGGAAGGTGTGACCACCTGCGGTTTTTGCAGTGTGGGATGTTCCCTGCGTCTCGGGGCGGCAGGTGAACACGTCATAGAGGTCAATCCTTCGGGGGTGACCGGATCCGTCAACGGCGCCACCCTTTGTGTGCGGGGGCATTTTGCCCATGACTATCTCAATTCGGCAACACGGCTCACAGGCCCCATGATCCAAAAGGAAGATGAAATGATGCCCGTGTCCTGGGAGGAGGCCTTGGACACGGTGGCCCGTCGGCTGTTGGAGATCAAGAAGGTCCATGGGCCCCAGAGCATCGGGTTTTATGGTTCTTCAAAATGTACCAATGAGGAAAACTATCTCTTCCAGAAAATGGCCAGGACCCTGGTGGGGTGTAACAATGTGGACCACGGTGGATACCTGACGCCAAGGACGGCCTTACAGGGGATCCAGGAACGAACCGCCGGGGAGTGCCGAATAAATCGCTTGGCCAGTTTGGAGCAGGCCGAGGCCATTTTGGTGATGGGGGCCGACCCCGACCAGTCGGTTCCGGTCTTGGGCTATCATCTCAGGCGGGCCGCGAGAAAAGGGGTTCCCGTGGTGGGCGTGGATGTACGGAAGACCGACCTGAGCCCGTTGGCGGAGACCTGGCTGTGCATTTCTCCGGGCAAGGATCTGGAATGGATCCACTGTCTCACCGCCCTCCTCTGGAAAAAGTTTTCCCATGATCCCGCTTTCATTGAGCGATTCACCCAAGGCTTTGAATCCTATGGGGAGTCCTTGTCCTCCTTTAACCCTGAGCGGCTCTGCCTAACCACGGGATTGGATATGCGCGTCCTCAATCATGTGGTGGATGTGGTGAAGGGACGAAAGATCAGCTTTGTCATCGGTCACGGGATCACCCGGCAGGTGCAGGGGGCCCGCTGCATGGATGCGATTTTGAACCTGGCGCTTATGACCGGAAGTCTGGGACCCGGGGGCGGGGGCCTGTATGTGATTGCCCCAGAGAACAATGAGGCGGGCGCCTGGGATATGGGGTCGGTCCCGGATGCCCTCCCGGGCCGGATCCCCTTGGGCGAGGCATCAGGGCGCCACCGGTTTGAGCGGGCCTGGCGTGTTCGGCTCTCCCCGGATCAGGGCCTCAATGTCCTCCGAATGGTGGAAGAGGCTGAAAAAGGAAACCTCAAGGCCCTGTATGTGATGGGGGAAAACCCGGTGAAAAGCCTTCCACAGCACGATCGGGTGGCAGCGGCATTGGCGCGTATGGAATTCCTGGTGGTCCAGGATATTCTGGATACCGAGACCGTCCAGAAGGCGGATGCGGTCCTCCCCGGTGCCGCGTTTTCAGAAAAGCCGGGATCCTTTACCAACATGGAAGGGCGGATCAACTGCTTCCAGCCGGTGGTGGAGCCGCCCGGGGAAAGCCGACCGGACTGGGAGATCCTGGATCGCCTCGGTCAGAAGCTGGGAAATCCCCAGCCCTTCGGCGCCGTATCCGAAATAAGAGAAGAAATGGTCCGGTTGATCCCCCAGTATGCCGGACTGGCGGATATCTCCGAGGGGGAATGGACCTGGATCAGACCGCTTGAAGGGACCCGACTGTTCAGCCCCCAAGGCCCTGGAGACCGGATCCCTTTCTCTTCCTTAGAAAAAAGCGAGTACGAGGCAGGGGATGATGCCTACCCCTTTACCGCTGTCTTGGGCCCTCTGCGGTTTCATTTGGGAAGCGGGACCCGTACAGGCGCCTCCAAGCGAATCGCAGGTTTTGACGT